>NZ_JBSHAO010000027.1:0-128769 GCF_053611545.1 Streptomyces sp. NPDC054796
GGGCCGGCGCTCATGGACGTAGAGCGCCGGCCCGCCGCTTTCTCGTGTGTACGGCCGCCTTCCTGGCCGGTCACCAGGCGGTGCCGGTCACCAGGCGGTGCGCTGGTCCTCGTTCGGGAGGAAGATCCACAGCGCGAGGTAGAGCAGGAACTGGGGGCCGGGGAGCAGGCAGGAAAGCAGGAAGATCACCCGCATGGTGGTGGGCTTCATGCCGAAGCGGTGGGCCAGTCCGGCGCACACACCGCCGATCATCCGGCCATGACGAGGGCGGGCAAGTGCGGACATGTCGGTGACTCCTTCGCTTCGTGAGGTATGTGTGCCTTGATGCTTCGACGGTAAGCCGCACGGCACCTCGTGGGCGTCGGTCTACGGGGCGATCCCGACCCTGGGAGCTCTCGGGGTCGAACCCTGAGCGCCCTGCGCCCCGTGGCCTGTGCCGCGCCCCGCGCCGTGGCCCGTGCCGCCGCGCCGGGCGAGCGGGCCCTTCGGCCGCGCCTCACCGGCGGTCCTGCGCAGCAGCCAGGCCCGCAGCGGAGGGAAGAGCAGCAGGCAGCTCAGGGCCACCCCCGCGGTGTTCAGCAGTACCGTGTCCACATTCACGACCTGGCCGGGGATGCCCGTCTGGAGCAGCGCCGTCCCCAGCGAGATCATCGCCCCGGCGAAGACCGTACGGGCACAGGTACCCGCCAGTCCGCGGTGCAGTCGTCCCGCGGCCAGGGGAAGCAGCACGCCGAGCGGCGCGAACATCAGCAGCCCGCAGCCGATGCTCTCCAGCGCGGCGTGCGGTCCGGCGGCGAGGTCGGAGCGGATCGTGGCGAAGGGCCGCAGGTTGCCGGGCGCGACCCAGGGCACGGCCAGGGGCCGCAGCGTCAGCCACCCGGCGATCAGCAGATGCGCGGTCAGCAGGACGAGTCCTGCGACGCGGATACGGGGAGTGGCGGTACCGCCGCCACTGACATCACGCTGCACGCCGGAGAGGACGCCACGACCGGCGGGCGCGGTTCCGGTGCTCTCCGTCACGCCCCTGTCACGCCCGTGTCACCGCGTGCGCCGCGTGCGTCCCGGCGTCGCCCCGTGCCCGTGTCCGTGCCCGTGTCCGACGTCAGACCCGGGTGCCCGCCGTTCTGGCCGCCTCCGGCCGCGTGCGCAGCGCTGTCTCGCACTCGTAGCGGCGCGGCGGTTCGTCCGCCTTGGCCGGGCCGCCCAGGGTCACCGACTTCTCGGCGTCCCCCGCCGGGGTGTTCGCGTAGGTGCAGACGATCTGCGCGAGCGCGAAGGCGGGCAGTTCGTCCGGGGCCGTGCTCAGCCGCAGCGTCGCGTCGGGGTCGCCCTCGCGGGGGGCCTCGGCCTCCAGGTCGCGCGGCACGGCCGTCTCGAAGCCTGCCGCGTGCTCCTCGGGGTACGGCTCGGCCTGCAACTCGTCCAGGAGTGTGCGCGCCGCGGTGAGCCGGTCCTTGTCCGTGGTCCCGTCGGGCAGGTCCACGCGGCGCTCGACGTGGGAGACGCGGGAGCTGCACACGAGGTAGATCCGTACCTGCGGATTCCCCTTGGCCTCGTCCGCGCTGTCGTCGTCCGCCCTGTCGACGGGCATGACGCAGCCCACCCGCGAGGGCGCGGCGCCCGCGTCCACGGGCACGGACGTGGCCCGGATGCCGCACCCGGCGAGGAGCAGCGCGGCCGTCGCGGTCCCGGCGGCGAGGGCCACGAGCCGCCAGGGTCCGGCAGCGCGCGCGGCCCCGGCAACGCGTCCCGTCGTCCCGTCGCCCCTCATCGGCTGCCCCCTTCGTCGCCGTCACCGTCGCCCCGGCCCGTGCCGGGGGTGTCGTCGCCCGGGTCCGCGTCCGGGTCGCCGTGGGCCTCGTCGTCCTCGGGGAGCGCGTTCGCGCCGTGGGGGAGGCGGAGGGTGAAGACGGCGCCGCCCTCGGGCGCGTTGTGCGCGGTGATCGAGCCGCCGTGGATGTGCGCGTTCTCCTGCGCGATGGACAGGCCCAGGCCGCTGCCCTCGGAGCGGGGGCGGGAGGCGCTGGCCTTGTAGAAGCGGTCGAAGACGTGCGGCAGCACCTCTTCGGGGATGCCGGGGCCCCGGTCAGCGACCTCGATCACCAGCACGTCGGGCTCCGTACGCACTGAGATCCGCACCGGCGAACCGCCGTGCTTCAGCGCGTTGCCGATCAGGTTCGCGAGGATGACGTCGAGCCTGCGGGGGTCGAGCCGCACCATGATGCCCCGGTCCGCGTCCAGCTCGACGGCGTCCAGCCAGGCCCGCGCGTCGATGCAGGCGGTCACCTGGTCGGCCACGTCCACGTCGTCGAGCACGACCTTGGCGGTGCCCGCGTCGAACCGGGTGACCTCCATCAGGTTCTCCACCAGGTCGTTGAGCCGACGGGTCTCGCTGACCACCAGCTGGACGGCGGGTGCGATCATCGGATCGAGGTTGTCCTGCTCCTCCTCCAGCACCTCGGTCACCGCCGAGATCGCGGTCATCGGGGTGCGCAGCTCGTGCGACATGTCCGCGACGAAGCGTCGGCTGGACGCCTCGCGGGCGCTCAGCTCGGCCACCCGCCGCTCCAGCGACGAGGCGGTCTGGTTGAACGTGCGCGACAGCTCGGCCAGTTCGTCCGTGCCCGACACCTTCAGCCGGGTGTCCAGCTTGCCCTCGCCCAGCCGGGTCGCCGCGTCCGCCAGTCTGCGCACGGGGCGCAGCACCGTGGTGGCGGCGGCCTGCGCGATGAGCATCGCGCCGATCAGCGCGAGCCCGGTGGCGATCCCGAGGGACCAGGCCAGCGAGTTGAGGTCGTCGCGCTCCGGCGCCAGCGACTTGAGCATGTAGCCCGAGGGCGTGCCCGTGTCGCTGTCACCGATGAGCTTCGCGCCGCCGACGAGATAGGGGTCGCCGTCGCTCTTCTTCGTGATCCGCTGCCAGTAGAGGTGGTACGGGTAGGAGTTGCCGTCGTCCACGGGGCGGCGCTTGGCGACGGCCTTGCGCAGCGCGGACGGCACGTCGGAGACGGCGAACGCGCTACGGTCCGACGCGACCGCGCACGGCTCGCCGCGCGCGTCCTCGCCGAAGAGGAGGACCTGGTAGTTCTGCGTGGTGCCCGCCATGTTCCGCGCCGCGTCGCGCAACTGCTCGCAGTCGAACTTGCGCGGCAGGCTGCCCGCGTTGTCCTCCATGGACTTGCGGAAGTCGTTGAGCGCGGCGTTCTGGGCGCGGGTGAGGACGGCGTCCCTGTTGAGCCAGTAGGCGATGCCCGAGGCCGAGACGGCGGCCGTCAGCGCGACCAGCGCGAACACGACGACGAGCCGCAGCCGCAGCGTCGGCAGCACCCCCGCGAACCACGCGCGCAGCCGGCCCGGCCGCGTCGCGTCTGTCACGAGGGAGTGTCCAGCCGGTAGCCGACGCCGCGCACGGTACGGATCAGGGTCGGGGACGAGGGCACGTCCTCGACCTTGGCGCGCAGCCGCTGCACACAGGCGTCGACGAGCCGCGAGTCACCGAGATAGTCGTGCTCCCACACCAGCCGCAGCAACTGCTGCCGCGACAGGGCCTGTCCCGGGCGCCTGCTCAGCTCCAGCAGGAGCCGCAGCTCCGTGGGGGTGAGCTGGAGGTCCTCGCCGTTCTTGGTCACCGTCATCGCCGAGCGGTCGATGACCAGGCTGCCGAACGTCGCCGCGTCGTTGGACTCCCGCTCGCCGCGCCGCATCACCGCGCGGATACGGGCGTCGAGCACCCGGCCCTGCACGGGCTTGACGACATAGTCGTCGGCGCCGGACTCCAGGCCCACCACCACGTCGATGTCGTCGCTGCGCGCGGTGAGCAGGATGATCGGCAACTGGTCGGTGCGGCGGATGCGGCGGCACACCTCGAAGCCGTCGATGCCCGGCAGCATCACGTCCAGCACGATCAGATCCGGCCGCTGCTCGCGCAGCAGTTTGAGGCCGTCCTCGCCGGACGCGGCGGTCACCACGCGATGACCCTGACGGGTCAACCCCATCTCCAGGGCCGTACGGACAGCGTCGTCGTCCTCGATCAGCAACAGGAAAGGCACGCGCGCCATTCTGGCCCATGGGCGGCCCGGACTTCGACCGCGGGCCTGTGAGGGGGCTGTGGCGGGTGCCGCGGTGGTGGGGGAGACGGGTGGCGGGGACGGGTGGCGGTAACGGATCACGCAACGATCACGGCGCACGGGAGATCCGGCCTGTGACACCCCTGTGACAGTCGGGGGACCTCGCGATGAAACTGGCGCGGCAAGGTTTACCGCATCGAGCAAGCGACCGGGATGGCTCCGAGGGGGGCGCAAAGATGAACACACTGCACCGCACCACTACCAGCGCAGTTATTCACACGCGCCTGCACACCCCTGCGGTTCCAACGAGCCGGATCGCGGAGAAGTCCGGTGCCGTGAGCGGGCGGGGGTGCGCTCGCGGCACCGGGCGTCAGCGTCCACAGCACATCGGTGCGGTGGAGGGTCTCAGGGGAGAGACCAGGGGGGAAGCGGAGTACAGGGAGGAATCGGGGGAGCGGAGCGAGAGCGTCTCGGAAGCGGAGTTCACCGCCTACGTACGCGAGCGCCGTGCCTCCCTGTACGCCACCGCCTACCACCTGACCGGTGACCGCTTCGAGGCCGAGGACCTGCTCCAGAGCGCGCTGTTCTCCACGTACCGCGCCTGGGACCGGATCAGCGACAAGGCGGCCGTCGGCGGTTATCTGCGCCGGACGATGACGAACCTGCACATCAGCGCGTGGCGCCGCCGCAAGCTGAACGAGTACCCGACGGAGGAGCTGCCGGAGACGCCGCACGACCAGGACGCGATGCGCGGTACCGAACTGCGCGCCGTGCTCTGGCAGGCGCTCGCCCGGCTCCCCGAACTCCAGCGCACGATGCTGGTCCTCCGCTACTACGAGGGCCGCACGGACCCGGAGATCGCGGAGATCCTCGACATCAGCGTCGGCACCGTCAAGAGCAGCATCTGGCGCTCGCTGCGCAGGCTGCGCGACGACGAGGTGCTCAGCTTCGGCCGGGACCAGGACGAGACCTTCGGCGAACTGGTCGCCTGACAGACGCCCGAGGGGGGCGTGGGGGCCACCGGGGGGTGGGGAAACGGGGATCACGGGGGATCCACGGGGGAAAGAGAGAGCGGGTCCAGCCGGCCGGGGGGTCTGGCTGGGCCCGCTCTTTCGTGTGCGCGGGTGCGTGACGTGCCCCGTCGCGCCGGGTCAGGCGCGCGGGCGCGCCGCCTCCCGGAGCCGGGCGATACGGGCCATCGCCTCGTCCCGCGCGCACGGCAGCGCTCCCAGCGCCCGGTGCCGCTCCACGATCGCGCCCTCGGCGCGCAGCAGCCGCCAGCCGCGGCGCAGCAGTACGGGCACCGACTTGCGGCCCTCGCGCAGGTCCCGCAGCAGCCGCCGCCGGAAGGTGGTGGAGGGGCGGCCGCGCAGGCAGATCGCCTCGGCCAGCACGCCCAGTTCACGGCAGCGGGCCACTATGTCGGCGGCGAAGATGCCCTCGGCGACGAACAGGGGCGCGCCGTCCAGGCGCAGTTCCTCCTCGCCGACGCGGGCGCTGGTGGCGATGTCGTACACCGGGGCCGTCGTACGGCCGCTCGCGCACAGCTCCACGACGGCGGCGACCGCCGCCTCCGCGTCCCAGGAGAGCGGGGAGTCCCAGTCGGTCCCGGCGGCGTCGGGGAGCCGGGGGAGGGTGGGGTCGTCGTGCTCCTTGTAGAAGTCGTCGAGGCGCAGCACCGGCAGCCCCGTGCGGGCCGAGAGGCGGGACTTGCCCGAGCCGGAGGGCCCGGTCAACAGGATGACGCGGGGGGCGCGGCGGGGCCCGGCGGAGGCGGGGGCGTGGGCGGTGCCGGGGGCGGTGCCGGTGTGGTGGGTGCTGGTCACGAGGAACCATTGTCGGTCATGGTTCCGAGCCGTGAACCCCCTCGGGACGGGGCGCTACGTGCCCCGTCCGCGCGGTCACTGGCGGTAGCCGTCGAGGAAGCGGCCGATGCGGCTGATGGCGGCGTCCAGGTCGTCCGCGTAGGGGAGGGTGAGGATGCGGAAGTGGTCGGGCGTGGGCCAGGCGAAGCCGGTGCCCTGGACGACCTGGATCTTCTCGCGCAGCAGCAGGTCCAGCACGAAGCGCTCGTCGTCGTGGATCTTGTGGACCTTGGGGTCCAGACGCGGGAAGGCGTAGAGCGCGCCCTTGGGCTTCACGCAGGAGACACCCGGGATGTCGTTGAGCCGTTCCCAGGCGCGGTCGCGCTGTTCGTGGAGCCTGCCGCCGGGGAGGACGAGGTCCTGGATGGACTGGCGTCCGCCGAGCGCGGCCTGGATGGCGTACTGCGCGGGGGCGTTGGGGCACAGCCGCATGGAGGCGAGCGTGCCCAGGCCCTCCAGATAGTTCTTCGCGTGCTGCTTGGGGCCCGAGACGACGAGCCAGCCGGAGCGGAACCCGGCCACGCGGTACGCCTTGGACAGGCCGCTGAAGGTCAGGCAGACGAGGTCGGGCGCGAGGGCGGCGGCGTGGTGGTGGACGGTGCCGTCGTAGAGGATCTTGTCGTAGATCTCGTCGGCGAAGACCATCAGATGGTGGCGGCGGGCGAGGTCGAGGATGCCTTCGAGGATCTCGCGCGGGTAGACGGCGCCCGTGGGGTTGTTGGGGTTGATGATCACGACGGCGCGGGTGCGGTCGGTGATCTTGGCGGCCATGTCCGCCAGGTCCGGGTACCAGTCGGAGGACTCGTCGCACATGTAGTGGACGGCCTTGCCGCCCGCCATCGTCGTCACGGCCGTCCACAGGGGGAAGTCGGGCGCGGGGATCAGGACTTCGTCGCCGTCGTCGACGAGCGCGTGCACGGCCATGGAGACGAGTTCGGAGACGCCGTTGCCGAGGTAGACGTCGTCCACGCCGGTGTCGGGCAGGCCGCGCTCCTGGTAGTGCTGGGCTACGGCGCGACGGGCCGGGAGGATGCCGCGCGAGTCGGTGTAGCCGTGGGCCTGGGGCAGCATCCGGATGACGTCCTGGAGGATCTCCTCCGGTGCCTCGAAGCCGAAGAGGGCCGGGTTGCCCGTGTTGAGGCGCAGGACGCTGTGGCCCGCCTCCTCCAGTGCGTCGGCCTGCTCGATGACCGGGCCGCGGATCTCGTAACAGACCTCGCTGAGCTTGCTCGACTGCCGGAACTCCATGGGTGGGCCTTCCTCTCGTCCCCGCCGTGTCCGCGTGGCCGTCGCGTGGCCCCCGCTTGCTTGGTTCTACCAAGTGGCCACTTGGAAAGTCCAACTTATTGCTTAGACTGCGTCGTATGCCACGCCGAACGCACCGCAGCTACGACCAGTTCTGCGCCATCGCCCGCGCCCTCGACCTCGCCGGGGACCGGTGGACCCTGCTGATCGTCCGGGAACTGCTGGCCGGGCCCCGCCGCTATACGGACCTGCACACCGATCTGCCGGGCGTCAGCACGGACATGCTGGCCACCCGGCTCAAGGACATGGAGCGCGACGGGCTCGCCGAGCGCAGGAAGCTGTCGCGGCCCGGCGCCGCGCACGTCTACGAGCTGACGGACAAGGGGCGCGGGCTGCTGCCCGTTCTCACCGCGCTGGCCGCGTTCGGCGCGCCCGAGCTGGCCGAGCGCCACGACACCGACGCGCTGCGCGCGCACTGGTTCGCGCTGCCGCTGCTGCGCGCGCTGGAGCGGGCGGCGGGGGCGTCGGGGGTGGCGGGTGCTGCGGGGGCGCATACCGTCGGCACCGTCGACGTCCAGCTGGACGAGGGCGCGTTCCATCTGCGGCTCGGCGCGGGCGGGGATGCGGGTGCGGGCGCCGTGTACGGGGAGGGTCCCGCCGAGCCCGCCGCCGACGTGCGGATCGAGCTGGACGTGGACGCGTGCGTGGGACTGGCCGAGGGTTCGCTGACGGTGGAGGCGGGGGCGAAGGACGGCACGGTCAGGGTGTGCGGGGAGGGGGCGCTGGCGCGGGCGCTTCGAGGAGAGGCGTAGGGGAGGGTTCCGGTTCGGGCGCTTCGCGTACGGCCGTCGTCCCGGGTCCGGAAACGGGGGAAGTGGCGTCGTGCGCGCGGTTATTGTCGCGGCACCGGGTGGCTCGCCCCACGAGTCACCGTGCTCTTCGCGCGAGGAGAAGCATGACCGCCGTCGCACCGCCCGCGTACTTCGACGCCTACGACGCCGTGCTGCGCCGGTGGCCCGCCGGGACCGAGACCGTCGAGGTGCCCTCGCTGTACGGCACCACCCGCGTCAACGTCCTCGGCCCGCGCGAGGCGCGCCCCCTCGTCCTGCTGCACGGGGGCGGCGCCACCTCCACCGTCTGGGCGGCGAACGTGGCCGCGCTCAGCCGTACGCACCGCGTCTGCGCCGTCGACCTCATCGGCGACCCGGGACGCAGCACGCTCGCCCCTGGCCAGCGGCTCACGGGCGTCGGGGACCTGATGGCCTGGCTGGACGGGGTGCTGGACCACTTCGCGCCCGGTGAGGGGGAGAGCGAGGGCGGCCAGGCGGTCCAGGCGGACCTGTGCGGGCACTCCTACGGTGCCTGGATCGCGCTCACCTACGCGCTGCACGCCACGGGACGCGTGCGCCGCCTCGCGCTCCTCGACCCCACCCAGTGCTTCGCGTCCTTCTCGCCGCGCTATCTGCTGCGGGCGCTGCCGCTGCTGCTGCGTCCGACGGCGGCGCGTGCGCGCGGGCTCGTCGACTGGGAGACGGGCGGCGCCGCGCTGGACCCCGACTGGCTGGAGCTGTACGCGCGGGGCACCTCCGACTTCCCCTCGGCCCGCCCCGTCACGGGCCCGCGCCCCTCCGCCGCACGACTGCGCGGGCTGACGGCGCCGTTGCTGGTGCTGCTCGCGGGGGAGAGCCGCGCGCACGACGTGCGTCGGGTCGCGGCGGGGGCGCGGCGCGCGGTGCCCGGGGCCGTCGTGGAGACGCTGCCCGGCGTCTCGCACCACGCGCTCCCGCTGCACGCGCCCGCCTCGGCGCGGCTCGACGAGCGCCTCACGGACTTCTTCGGGGACGACGGCCGCTGACGAGCGGTTCTTCGGCGGGCGGGACTTCGGTACCGGTCCCGTCGCCGTCGTCCAAGAGCCCCGCCGGGCGTGGCACGGACGGTTCGGGCAGGGTGCGGAACAGCAGCCAGCTCAGTGCGGGCATCAGGATCAGTGGCGCCAGGGCCGTCCGCAGGGACGTCGCGTCGGCGACGGCGCCGATGAGGGGGCTCGCGAGACCGCCGACGCTGACGGTCAGACCGAGCGTGATGCCGCCCGCCGTGCCGACGTGCGAGGGCAGATAGTCCTGCCCGAGCGTGACCTGGAGCGAGAACGGCACGTACAGGCCGACCGACGTCAGCGCGACGAACACGTACAGCGCCGGACCCGGCACGCAGACCACGCCTGCGACCGATCCGGCCGAGAGCAGATACGACCAGCGGGCGACGGTGACCCGGTCCCAGCGGTCGGCCAGCGCGCCGCCCAGCACGGAGCCCACCGCGCCGCCGAGGTAGAGCACGACGAGGGCCGCGGTGCCCGCCGTCGTGCTGCCGCCCATCCGTTCCCCGGCGAACAGCGAGAGGAAGGCGAGCGCGTTCATCGACGTCTTCCGGCGCACCTTCGGGCACACGCCGGGCACGCACCAGCAGGCCGCCCGTCACGGCTGAGACCGGGGCCGGGGCCCAGCCGTGACGGGCGCGACGCTCAGGCCCCCACGGGGTGCCAGACCGTCTTCGTCTCCAGGAACGCGAGCAGCCGCTCCGTGCCGGGGTCCGCGCTCCAGTCGGCGGCGCCTTCGCCGGGCCGTACGACCCGCTTCAGGTTGTCGGCCGCCGCCACCTCAAGCTCCGTCGCCAGCTCCGCGTCCCCCGCCCCTGTGCCGGTGGCGCCCGTGGCGCCCGCGAGGTCGATCGCGTTGACGTCCTGGTGCGCCGCGAGCGGGACGGCCAGCTCGCGGGTACGGCCCGCGAGGACGTTCACCACGCCGCCCGGCACGTCGGAGGTGGCCAGCACCTCGGCCAGCGCGAGTGCGGGGAGGGGACGGTCCTCGGACGCGACGACGACCGCCGTGTTGCCCGTGACGAGGACCGGGGCCAGCACCGAGACCAGGCCCAGGAACGACGACTTCTGCGGGGCCAGCACCGCGACCACGCCCGTGGGCTCGGGCGAGGAGAGGTTGAAGTACGGGCCCGCGACGGGGTTGGCCGACCCGGCGATCTGCGCCACCTTGTCCGACCAGCCCGCGTACCAGACCCAGCGGTCGACGGCCGCGTCCACCTGGGCCGCCGCCTTGGCCCGAGGCAGGCCCTCCGCCGACGCGACCTCGGCCGTGAACTGCTCGCGGCGGCCCTCCAGCATCTCCGCGACGCGGTAGAGGACCTGGCCGCGGTTGTAGGCCGTCGCGCCCGACCAGCCGCCGAACGCCTTGCGGGCCGCCGACACCGCGTCCCGCGCGTCCTTGCGGGAGGACAGCGGCGCGTTGGCCAGCCATGTGCCCTTGGAGTCGGTCACCTCGTACACCCGCCCGCTCTCGGACCGGGGGAACTTGCCCCCGACGTACAGCTTGTAGGTCTTGAAGACCGGCAGTCGCTCAGCGCGCTCAGACATCGAGGTAGCCCTCCAGACCGTGACGGCCGCCCTCGCGGCCCGAACCCGACTCCTTGTAGCCGCCGAAGGGGGAGGCCGGATCGAACTTGTTGAACGTGTTGGACCAGACGACCCCGGCCCGCAGCTCCCGCGCCATCTTGAGCATCCGCGAGCCCTTCTCCGTCCACACACCCGCCGACAGGCCGTACGGCGTGTTGTTGGCCTTGGCCACGGCCTCGTCCGGGGTGCGGAAGGTGAGGACGGACAGCACGGGGCCGAAGATCTCCTCGCGGGCGATCCGGTGCGCCTGGGTGACGCCCGTGAAGAGCGTCGGCGCGAACCAGTAGCCGCTGGAGGGCAGTTCGCACGGCGCCGACCAGCGCTCCGCGCCCTCCGTCTCGCCGGAGTCGGCCAGCTCGCTGATCCGGGCGAGCTGCTCGGCGGAGTTGATGGCGCCGACGTCGGTGTTCTTGTCGAGCGGGTCGCCGACGCGCAGCGTGGACAGCCGCCGCTTGAGCGCGTCGAGCAGCTCGTCCTGCACCGACTCCTGCACCAGCAGCCGCGAACCGGCGCAGCAGACCTGGCCCTGGTTGAAGAAAATGCCGTTGACGATGCCCTCGACGGCCTGGTCGAGCGGCGCGTCGTCGAAGACGATGTTGGCGCCCTTGCCGCCCAGTTCGAGGGTGACCTTCTTCCTGGTGCCCGCCGCCGTACGGGCGATCTCCTTGCCGACGGCCGTCGAGCCCGTGAACGCGATCTTGTCGATGTCCGGGTGCCCGACGAGCGCCGCGCCCGTCGCGCCGTCGCCCGTGACGATGTTGACGACGCCCCTGGGCAGCCCCGCCTGGCGGCAGATGTCCGCGAAGAAGAGAGCGGAGAGCGGCGTCGTCTCGGCGGGCTTGAGCACCACGGTGTTGCCGGTGGCCAGCGCCGGGGCGATCTTCCAGGCCAGCATCAGGAGGGGGAAGTTCCACGGGATGACCTGGCCCGCGACGCCCAGCGGCCTGGGGTCGGGGCCGTAGCCCGCGTAGGCCAGCTTGTCGGCCCAGCCCGCGTAGTAGAAGAAGTGGGCGGCGACGAGCGGGAGGTCGCCGTCGCGCGTCTCGCGGATCGGCTTGCCGTTGTCCAGCGTCTCCAGGACCGCCAGCTCGCGCGAGCGCTCCTGGATGATGCGGGCGATGCGGAACAGGTACTTCGCGCGCTCGGCGCCCGGCAGCGCCGACCACGTCCCGAACGCCTTGCGGGCCGCCTTCACCGCGCGGTCGACGTCCTCGGCGTCGGCCTGCGTGTACTCGGACAGCACCTCCTCGGTGGCGGGCGAGACTGTCTTGCGCAGACCGCCGCCCGTGCCCGAGCCGGTGCCCCCGCCCGTACCCTCGGTGAACTCGCCGTCGATGAAGAGGCCGTAGCTCGGGGCGATGTCGACGACCGCGCGGGACTCCGGAGCCGGCGCGTACTCGAAAGCTGCCATGGGTCAGTCCACCGTCACGTAGTCGGGGCCGGAGTAGCGGCCGGTGCTCAGCTTCTGGCGCTGCATCAGCAGGTCGTTGAGGAGGCTGGAGGCGCCGAAGCGGAACAGCGCCGGGTCCAGCCAGGCGTCGTCCAGCGTCTCGTTCACCATCACCAGGTACTTGATCGCGTCCTTCGACGTCCGGATGCCCCCGGCGGGCTTCACGCCCACCCGGGTGCCCGTCGCCGCGTGGAAGTCCCGTACGGCCTCCAGCATCAGCAGCGTGTTGGGCGGCGTCGCGTTCACCGCGACCTTGCCGGTCGACGTCTTGATGAAGTCAGCGCCCGCGAGCATCGCCAGCCAGGAGGCGCGGCGGATGTTGTCGTACGTGGACAGCTCGCCGTTCTCGAAGATCACCTTCAGGTGCGCGGCCTCGCCGTCGGCGCGGCGGCAGGTGTCCTTGACGGCGGTGATCTCCTCGAAGACCTGCATATAGCGGCCGGCGAGGAACGCGCCTCGGTCGATCACCATGTCGACCTCGTCCGCGCCAGCGGCGACGGCGTCCCTGGTGTCGGCGAGCTTGACGGGCACGGAGGCGCGCCCGGCGGGGAAGGCGGTGGCCACGGACGCGACATGGATGCCGCTGCCCTCCAGCGCCTCCTTCGCGGTGGCCACCATGTCCGGGTACACGCAGATCGCGGCGACGCGGGGCACGGTGCGGTCGGTGGGGTCGGGTCGCGCACCCTTGGCGCAGAGCGCGCGGACCTTGCCGGGGGTGTCGGCGCCCTCCAGGGTGGTCAGGTCGATCATCGAGATGGCCAGGTCGATGGCGTACGCCTTGGCCGACGTCTTCACCGAGCGCGTGCCGAGGGTCGCGGCGCGGGCCTCGAGGCCGACCGCGTCGACGCCGGGCAGGCCGTGGAGATAGCGGCGCAACGCCGCGTCGGACGAGGTCACGTCCGCCAGTGCGGGAGCAGTAGGCATGGTCACCAGGGCAGCATATCTACACGCGTAGCGTCGTGGGTGGGCCCCGGAAACGGATCGATGCCGGACCGCAACGTCCGCCATGCGGACGTTCCGGCAGAATCGGCCCTATGACGAGCGAGTCCCGGCCGCCCGAGCGCGAGTCCGCATCCGAGCCCGAATCCGCGCCCGAGGGCGTGTCCGAGGGCGTGTCCGAGGGTGGGTCCGCGCACGGGCCCGCACCCGTGAAGTACGAGGACCGCTGCTACCGCTCACCGGCCGGGATGGCCGGGGGCGCGCTGCTGCTCGCGCTGGGCGTGTGGCTCGGGGTGGACGGGGTGCTCAACGGCTCGGGCCGCACCCCCTGGGTCGCCCTCGCGGGGCTCCTGCTGATGGCCCCGCTGGTGATCGCGTTCACGCTGCGGCCCGCGGTGTACGCGGGGGACGAGCGGATGCGGGTGCGCAACCCCTTCCGCACCGTCACCGTGCCGTGGGGCGCGGTGGAGTCGGTGCGCTCCGGGTACTCCAGCGAGGTGCTGGCGGACGGCAAGAAGTACCAGCTCTGGGCGATCCCGGTCTCCCTGCGCGCCCGCAAGAAGGCGGCCCGCCACAACGAGAACGTCGCCGCCGGCCGCCCGCCCTCGCGCGGCTTCGGCCTCTTCGGGCCCGGCGCCCAGACGTCCCAGATCCACGACACCTCCGAGCGCCGCGCCCCCTCCGACCAGGCCATCGACGAACTCCGCGCCCTGGCCGAACGCCACGGCGAAGCCGCCCCGGCCCAGGGCAGGGTCACGGTCCGCTGGGCCTACGAGATCCTCGCCCCGGCGGTGGCGGGTGCTGTGGCACTGGCGGTGCTGCTGGGCATGGGGTGACGGGCCGCTGACGCCACGGGGGTGGACGCTCACCTCAAGGAGCTGCGCCCGGCGAGTTCGGGGAGCACGGAGGTCCGGATTCTCTTTGTCTTTGATCCGGAGCGGGAGGCGATCCTCTAGGGCCGAGTCGGAGGAGGGCTGATGAGCGAGCACAGCAGTTGGGGCGAGGTGAAGGGGCGGATGCGTGAGCGCTCCGCACCGGTGTCCGAGACGGAGTGGGAGTCCCGTAAGCAGGCGGCGCGTCTCGCGACGGAAGCGTATGTGCTGGGGCACCACCTGCGAGAGCTGCGGGAGGAGCAGGGGCTGACACAAGCGCAGGTAGCGGCGTCCCTGGGCATCTCGCAGGCGCGGGTGTCACAGGTCGAGCGTGGCGAGATCCACCAACTGGAGACCATGTGCACCTACGCCGCCGCGCTCGGTGCGAAGGTGACGCTGGCTCTTGAGTACGAGGGGCGCGTCATCGGGGCCGCCTCGTGACGGGCCGAAGAGTCCCAGGAGCCCGTTCTCCCGATGCGAGGGGGTCAGGGTGGGCCGGGCCGCCCCGGCGCCTTGCCCGGGGGCCGGGGGTCGGGGGCCGGGTGACCATGTCGCGAATCCGCCAGTGCTGCGCTCTCCGCGCGGTCATGCTCGACGTATGCAGGCACAGCGGGCAGCGCGAGCGAAGGCGAATCCACGGCGGGACGGAGCGAGGGTGCACGCCGTCGTCGACAGTCCCTATGACCCCCTCACGCTGGTCGCGGCGGACGGGCATCTCGTCGGGCTGTACATGGTCGACCAGCGGCACCGGCCGGACGACAGCTGCTTCGGCGAGCGTGTGCGGTCCTGTGACGAGCCCGTGCTGGCCGAGACGGAGCGGCAGTTGGGGGAGTTCTTCGCGGGGGAGCGCGAGACGTTCGGCCTTCCGCTGAAGCCCGAGGGCACCGCCTTCCAGCAGCGGGTCTGGGCCGCGCTGGCCCAGATCCCGTACGGCCGCACCTGGACCTACGGCGAACTCGCCGCGCACATCGGCAGCCCGTCGGCCTCGCGCGCGGTGGGCCTCGCCAACGGCAAGAACCCGATCGGCGTGATCCTGCCCTGCCACCGCGTGGTCGGAGCCGACGGCAGCCTCACCGGCTACGGCGGCGGTCTGGAGCGCAAGCGGGCGCTGCTGCGGCACGAGGGGGCACTGCCGTCAGGGGCGGCGCCGGGTGCGAGGGGCGTCAGGGGCGCGACGGAGCAGCAGATGCTCGCCTTCTGACGGCTCCGTTTCCGCGAGGGCGACCATGCCCCGCGCCACCGCGCCACCGCGCCGAGGCCGTTCCGCCGGTGAGCGCGGCAGCGGCCGGTGAACCGCCGACGGCGGCCCGGACCGTCAGGTCCGGGTCGGTGGTGCGCTCATCGCTGCCGTCAGGAACGTGATCGCCCAGCGCCGGGCCGCCTCGCCCGCTACGGGGGACGCGCAGCCGGGGGAGGGCCGCTGGTGGGCCTCGAGGCGGTCGACGGCCGTCACGGCGAGGATCCCCCGCATCCGGAACCGCAGTTCCTCCGGGGAGAGGCCGGGCAGTACGCGTGCGAAGGCCGCGAGGTAGCGCTCGCGGACCGTGTCCTCGGCCGGTCCTGTCCAGCCGCGTGCCTCATCGGCCGGGTCGCTGAGGATCGTCATGATCAGCCGGGATCTCCGGGCGCCGCCCTCGTCGCCGGCCGGCATCCCGTCGAACAGTGGCCCCGCGAATGCCTCCACCAGTTCGCCGACCGCCGGGTCGGGGGCCCTGGCGAGCAATGCGTCGAGCCCGGCGCACTGGGCGGCGTTGATGGGCTCGATCACGCGGCGGGCGACCGCGGCCATCAGCTCCGCCTTCGAGCCGAAGTGGTAGCCGACGGCGGCCAGGTTTGCTCCGGCGAGTCCGGTGATCGCGCGGACCGAGGTGCCGCGGTATCCGTGCTCGGCGAAGAGGTGCTCGGCCGCGTCGAGGATCTGGGTGCGGGTGTCCGGGGTCGCCACACGAGGGACTATACATGTGTTTGAATGAAACGAACGTATGATTCAAACGCTCGTGTGAAAGAGCCCCTGCGAAAGAGGTCCGCCATGAAGCTGCTCGTGTACGGCGCCGGAGTGCTCGGCAGCCTGTTCGCCGCCCGCATGCACGAGGCCGGTCACGACGTCTCTCTCCTCGCCCGGGGCGAGCGCCTGGCCGCCCTGCGCAGGCACGGGGTGCGGCTCGCCGAGGAAGACAGCCCAGCCGTCAGGCGGGTACCGGTACCGGTGGTCGAGCATCCGGACGGCGGGTACGACCTGATCACCGTCTTCGTCCGCACCCATCAGGTGGACGCGGTGCTGGAGTCGCTCGCCGGTGTCCAAGGCGACGTGCTGTTCCTCCACAACTGGGCGGCCGGAGCGCAGCCGCTGGGCGCGGTGATCGGCCACGAGCGGGTGCTGCTCGGTTTCCCCGCGAACGGCGGCACGATGGACGGCGACGTGGTCCGCTACCGCAAGAGCAACCTCGTGACACGCTGGGTCGCGATGCCGGTCGGCGAGCCCGACGGCCGCACCACCCCGCGGCTGGAGCGGATCGTGGAGACGTTCCGTAGCGCCGGGTTCAACGCCAGGGCCGAGCCGCGGATGGACGCCTGGCTCAGGACGCACGCCGCGTTCACGGTCCCGCTCGGGCAGGCGGCCCACGCGGCGGGCGGGCCGGTGGAGCTGGCCGCCGACCCGGATGCGGTCCGCGGCATGCTCCACCGCATACGGGAGAACCTCGCCGCGCTGGAGACGCCGCCGGTACCTCGCGCGTTCGCCGCGCTGCGGGCTCTGCCGCAGGGGCTCCTCGTGGCCGTGTTCCGGCGCTTCCTGAAGAGCCCGACGGCCGTGCACAGCGGACTCAGCGACTCCTCGCCCGCCACGGCAGCCGAACTCGATCGGCTGGCCGGACAGCTCCGTGTCCCCGCGGGAGGCCGCTGAGCCACCCAGGCCGGCGAGATCATCGCCGGGCGGCGCGGCGCCAGCGGTACTGGCGCGACGCCGAGGAACGCCGGCCCGACCGAACGCCGGCCCGACGGGGCAGGGCCTCAGCGCACCCTCACAGCCCCGTCGACGCCCGCAGGTCCGTCTTCATCTCCGCCAGGACCTCCGCCGCGCGGGCGCGGGCCCGCGACAGGCCGGCCGGGTCCGCGACGGGGAGCACGACCTCCAGGTAGCACTTGAGCTTCGGCTCCGTGCCGCTCGGCCTGACGACCACGCGCCCGGAGCCGACCTCCCCGCTCCCCGCGAGGTGGTAGCGCAGGCCGTCCGTCGGCGGGAGCGCGGGCGAGCCCGCGGTCAGGTCCTCGGCCGAGGCGACGGCGAGACCCGCGAGGGAGGACGGGGGCCGGGAGCGCAGGCGCTCCATCGCCGCGCCGATCAGCGACAGGTCCTCGACGCGGACGGACAGCTGGTCCGTCGCGTGCAGCCCGTACTCGACGGTGATGTCGTCGAGCAGGTCGGAGAGCGTGCGGTCGGCCTGCTTCAGCTCGGCCGCCAGCTCGGCGACGAGCAGCGCGGCCGTGATGCCGTCCTTGTCGTTGACGCCGTCCGGGTCGACGCAGTAGCCGAGGGCTTCCTCGTACGCGTAGCGCAGCTCCGGCACGCGCGCCAGCCACTTGAAGCCGGTGAGGGTCTCCTCGTACGCGAGCCCACCGGCCCGCGCGATCTTGGACAGCAGCGACGAGGAGACGATCGTCGTCGCGAACGTGCCGCGCGCCCGCTTGTGCACGAGGTGCGTGGCGAGCAGTGCGCCGACCTCGTCGCCCCGCAGCATGCGCCAGCCGTCGGCCGACTCCGCGTCGGGGACGGCGACGGCGCAGCGGTCCGCGTCGGGGTCGTTCGCGAGGACGAGATCGGGCCGCACCTCGCGCGCCGTCGCGAAGGCGAGGCCCATCGCGCCAGGCTCCTCCGGGTTGGGGAACGCGACGGTGGGGAAGTCCGGGTCAGGACCGGCCTGCTCGGGGGTGGCGACGGGGGCGGGGAAGCCCGCCCGTACGAACGCCTCGTGCACCGTCCGCGCGCCCACACCGTGCAGCGCGGTGTGCACGGTGCGCAGGTCGCGCGGGGAGCCCTCGGTCAGTACGGCGCCGCTGCGCGCGAGGTACGCGTCGATCGTCTCGTCGCCGAGCACCTGCCAGCCGGAGCCGGGCCGTGGCACCCCGGACAGCGGTCCGACGGCCTCGATCGCGGCGGCGATCTCGGCGTCGGCGGGCGGGACGATCTGGGAGCCGTCGCCGAGGTAGACCTTGTAGCCGTTGTCGCGGGGCGGGTTGTGGCTCGCGGTGACCATGATGCCCGCGACGGCGCCCAGATGCCGGATGGCGAAGGCCAGCACGGGCGTCGGCAGCGGCCCTGGCAGCAGCGCCGCGCGCAGCCCGGCGCCGGTCATCACGGCGGCGGTGTCCCGCGCGAAGTCGGCGCTCTTGTGGCGGGCGTCGTAGCCGATGACGACGAGGCCGTTGGCGTCGCCGTCGCCCTCGCCGCCTCCGTGGCCCTGGCCGCGCAGGTAGGCGGCCAGCCCGGCCGCGGCGCGGATCACCACGCTCCGGTTCATCCGCATGGGGCCCGCGCCCAGCTCGCCCCGCAGTCCCGCGGTGCCGAACTGGAGCGTGCCGGAGAAGCGCGCGGTCAGCTCGTCGAGGTCGCCCGCCTCGATGAGCTTGGCCAGCTCCTCCCGGGTCTCCGGGTCAGGGTCCTCGGCCAGCCACGTGCGGGCACGCGCTGTCACGTCCTCGTGCACGGTTCGCTCCTGCCTGTCAGCCTCTGTCGGTCACGGTCACGGTCACGGTTGCGGTACTCGCTGTGCTCCCATACTCGGCGCGGACGCCGCACGGGTTCCCTCAGACGCGCCCGAGTACCTGCGCCAGGAGCGTGCCCATCCGGGAGGCCGAGTCCCGGCCCGCCTGGAGGACCTCCTCGTGGTTGAGGGGTTCCCCCGTCATGCCCGCGGCGAGGTTCGTGACCAGTGAGATGCCGAGCACCTCCGCGCCCGCCTCGCGCGCCGCGATGGCCTCCAGGACGGTGGACATGCCCACCAGGTCCCCGCCGATCGCCCTGACCATGCCGATCTCGGCCGGGGTCTCGTAGTGCGGCCCGGGGAACTGCACGTAGACGCCCTCTTCGAGGGACGGGTCGATCTCCTGGCAGAGGGCGCGCAGGCGCGGGGAGTAGAGGTCGGTGAGGTCGACGAAGTTGGCGCCGACGATGGGGGAGGTGGCGGTGAGGTTGATGTGATCGCTGATGAGGACCGGCTGGCCGGGGCGCATGCCCTCGCGCAGACCGCCGCAGCCGTTGGTGAGGACGATCGTCTTGCAGCCGGCGGCCACGGCCGTGCGCACCCCGTGCGCGACGGCGGCGACGCCGCGTCCCTCGTAGTAGTGGGTGCGGCCGAGGAAGACGAGTGCGCGCTTGTCGCCCGCCCGGTACGAGCGGATCATGCCCGCGTGCCCGGCGACGGCGGGTGCCGGGAACCCCGGCAGATCCGTGACGGGGAACTCCTGCTCGGGCGTCCCGAGCGCGTCTGCGGCGGGCACCCAGCCGGAGCCCATGACCAGGGCGACGTCGTGGCTGTCCGTACCCGTCAGCTCGCGCAGCCGCGCCGCGGCGGCGTCGGCGGAACGGTGGGGGTCTTCGGCAATGTGTGCGGTGGCGGAAGCGTTCACGCGACGAAGGGTAGCCTGTTGTCGCCTACGCGCGTAGAAGGGTGGCCGAAGTCAAGGGGAAAGCACATGTCAGCGCGGTGATCGGCCGCTGACTCCTGTGCTTTCCCCCAGCCTCGCGGGAGAAGATCAGACTTCGTCGGTGACGAAGATGTCCTTGTCGTTGAAGACCTCGACGATGAAGATCAGCAGCCGCCCCATGGTCACCGTGTACTCGACGAGGATGTTCTGCGTGAGCCTGATGGTGCGGTCGTCGCCCGTCGCGCTTATGGGGCGGGACAGCTTCGGGAACGGGTCGCGCGCGAGCAGGGCGACGCCTTTGTCGAAGGCGGCCCGCTGCTGATCGTCCAGCCGGTCCCTCGCGGCTGCCGCCTGCTCGGTGAAATGCACCTGGTACGTGGGCATCGTGCTCTCCCCTCAGGGCCTCCCGGCCCCGTCCGGGCACAAGTCTAGGGCCGTCGCGCGAGGCGCGCGGGCCGTCGGAGGCAGTGGGCGGCGGGCGGGACCGCGGGGGTGGTCAGCAGGGGCGCTTGCGCAGTTCCATGACGTAGTCGTGGGGGGCACCGGCCGACTCCGCCGCGTCCGCGATGTCGCCGAGATAGCGGGCCGAGGGCAGGCCGCCCTCGTATCCGTTCAGGACGTAGCACCAGGCGGCCTCGTCCCCGTCGAGCGTGTGCACGCGCAGCCGGGCACGGCGGTAGATGCCCATGCCGACGCCCTCCCAGCGGTCCATCGAGTCCTCGTCCATGGGCGCGATGTCGTACAGGGCGACGAACGTCTGCGACACCGGGGCCTCGACCACGGTGGCCAGCGCTCCCTCCCAGCCCATCTGCTCGCCCCCGAACGTCAGCCGCCACCCGGAGACCCAGCCCGTGCCGCGCAGCGGGGAGTGGGGGGCGCGGCGTGCCATGAGCCGTGCGTCGAGATTGACCGCGTAGGCGGCGTAGAGCGACATAGGCACGAGGGTACGGGAGGGACGTCCGGGACTCAGGGGGGCAGAAGCCCCGAACGGAGGGGGCGGGCGGGTGGCGGCGCGGCGGGTGCGGGACACTGGAGTATGTGACTCGGATCGTGATCATTGGTGGCGGACCCGGCGGCTACGAGGCGGCGCTTGTCGCGGCCCAGCTCGGAGCGGAGGTGACCGTCGTCGACTGCGACGGTCTCGGCGGCGCTTCGGTGCTCACCGACTGCGTGCCGTCGAAGACCCTCATCGCCACCGCCGAGGTCATGACGAACTTCGACTCCTCTTACGAGGAGCTCGGCATCCGCGTCGAGGACAGCACCCACGACCCCAACGACCCGGCCCGGGTCGTCGGCGTGGACCTCGGCAAGGTCAACCGCAGGGTGAAGCGGCTCGCGCTCGCCCAGTCCCACGACATCACCGCCTCGGTCACCCGCGCGGGCGCGCGGGTCATGCGGGGCCGTGGCCGCCTGGAGCCCGCGCAGGCCCCTGACGGTTCGCGCCAGGTCGTGGTCACCGTCGCGGACGGCACGGAGGAGCGGCTGACGGCCGACGCGGTGCTGATCTCGACGGGCGGCCACCCCCGCGAGATCCCGGACGCGCGGCCCGACGGCGAGCGCATCCTCAACTGGACGCAGCTCTACGACCTCGACGAGCTGCCCGACGAACTGATCGTCGTCGGCTCCGGTGTCACGGGCGCCGAGTTCGCCGGTGCCTACCAGGCGCTGGGCTCGCAGGTCACCCTCGTCTCCTCGCGCGACAGGGTGCTGCCCGGCGAGGACGCCGACGCGGCGGCCGTGCTGGAGGACGTCTTCCGGCGGCGCGGCATGAACGTCATGAGCCGCTCCCGTGCCTCGTCGGCGAAGCGGGTGGGGGACCGGGTCGAGGTCACGCTCCAGGACGGGCGCACCATCACGGGCTCGCACTGCCTCGTCGCGGTCGGCGCCGTCCCCAACACGACGGACATGGGCCTGGAGGAGGCCGGGGTACGGCTCAAGGACTCCGGGCACGTCTGGACCGACAAGGTCTCGCGCACCTCGGCACCCGGCGTCTACGCGGCAGGTGACTGCACGGGCGTCTTCGCGCTCGCCTCGGTCGCCGCCATGCAGGGCCGCATCGCGATGTACCACTTCCTGGGCGACGCGGTCACCCCGCTCAACCTGAAGGCCGTATCCGCGAACATCTTCACCGACCCCGAGATCGCCACCGTCGGCTACAGCCAGGCCGACGTCGAGGCGGGCGTCATAGACGCGCGCGTCGTGAAGCTGCCGCTGCTGCGCAATCCGCGCGCCAAGATGCAGGGCATCAGGGACGGTTTCGTGAAGCTGTTCTGCCGTCCGGGAACGGGGATCGTCGTGGGCGGTGTCGTCGTCGCGCCCCGCGCGAGCGAGCTGATCCATCCGATCTCGATCGCGGTGGACAACAATCTGACCGTCGAACAGATCGCTAACGCGTTCACCGTGTACCCCTCGCTGACCGGCTCGATCGCCGAGGTGGCGCGGCAGTTGCACACGAGGAAGACCGCGGAAGAGGGCTGATGGGGGCCGATCAGGGCTGACGAGGGCCGATCGGCGCTGATCACGGGCCCGTTGGCGCGTACGGGCCACCGGATGACGCTTCTATACCACGCTGGGCGCTCTGGTACGAACAACTTCTGTTAATCGGCGCAAACCGCTGAAAGCAGACGGACATTGGCGTTACTGTCAGTTTCGTGTTCGCTGCGGAACGTCGTCAATTGATCCTCGAAATGGTGCGCGCGAACGGAGCCGTATCGCTCCGTGAGCTCGCACGCGTCGTCCAGACCTCCGAAGTGACCGTCCGACGTGACGTACGGGCGCTGGAGGCAGAAGGGCTGCTCGACCGCCGGCACGGCGGCGCCGTCCTCCCCGGTGGCTTCACCAGGGAGTCCGGCTTTCCCCAGAAATCCCACCTATCGACCGCGGAGAAGACGGCCATCGCCGATCTCGCCTCGGGACTCGTCGAAGAGGGCGAGGCGATCGTCGTCGGAGCGGGGACGACCACACAGGAACTGGCACGCAGGCTCGCCCGCGTGCCGGGGCTGACGGTGGTCACCAACTCGCTGCTCGTCGCCCAGGCCCTGGCACACGCCAACCGGGTCGAAGTCGTCATGACCGGTGGCACCCTCAGAGGTTCCAACTACGCGCTGGTCGGCAGCGGAGCCGAGCAGTCGCTCCAGGGGCTCCGCGTCTCCCGCGCCTTCCTCTCCGGAAGCGGCCTCACGGCCGAACGCGGTCTCTCCACGTCCAACATGCTCTCCGCGAGCGTCGACCGTGCGCTGGTCCAGGCCGCCACGGAAGTCGTCGTCCTCGCCGACCACACCAAGCTGGGCTCGGACACCATGTTCCAGACGGTGCCGACGGACGTCATCACCCGGCTGGTGACCGACGAGCCGCCCCCGCACGACGACCGTGCCGCGACGGAGTTGCAGGCCCTGGCCGATCAGGGTGTGCAGATCACCGTCGCGGGCCCCGCCGCGGGCGGCCCCGACGGGGTCGCGGGTTCGGGGGGAGCGCAGGGCGGTGCCGCCGCGCACGGGCAGCACGGTCAGCACGGGCAGGGCCGACGGGACATGCCGCTGCCCGGCCAGCGGCGCAACCACCAGCAGGGCGCGGGCGGCTCCCCGCCGTCGCCGCCCCAACTGCGCAGCGCCTCCGGCGGTCTCGCGGACGGGGCGCCGGGGCGCGTGGCCGATCTGGCGCCGAGGCGCCGATAGCGGCCGGCGGCGGACGGAGGAAGGCGGAAGGCCCGGCGCCGAGGCGCCGGGCCGCGCTGTACGGGGCTCCGGGGGCTCCGGGGAGGACCCGGGGGCTCCGGGGCCCCCGGCGTCAGTCCTTGATCTGGCAGATCACGGTGCCCGCGGAGAGCGAGCCGCCGATCTCGGCGCTGAGGTCCTTCACGGTCCCGGAGCGGTGCGCGTTCAGCGGCTGCTCCATCTTCATGGCCTCCAGGACGACGATGAGTTCGCCTTCCTCGACCTGCTGGCCCTCCTCGACGGCCACCTTGACGATGGTGCCCTGCATGGGCGAGGCCAGCTCGTCGCCAGAGGCGGCGGAACCGGACTTCTTGGCCGCCTTGCGCTTGGGCTTCTTCGCCGCGCCGTTGGCCGCCGGAGCCGCCGAGACACCCAGCGACGAGGGCAGCGAGACCTCCAGGCGCTTGCCGCCGACCTCCACGACGACGGTCTCGCGCCCGCCCTCGTCCTCGTCGGCCTCGGCACCGGCGCCCGCGAAGGGCTTGATCTCGTTGTTGAACTCCGTCTCGATCCACCGGGTGTGGACGTCGAAGGGCTCGCCCTCGCGGCCGTGGACCTCCGGCGCGAACGCCGGGTCCTTCACCACGACCTGGTGGAAGGGGATGGCCGTGGCCATGCCCTCGACGGTGAACTCGTCCAGGGCGCGGGCCGCGCGCTGGAGCGCCTGCTGACGGGTGGCGCCGGTGACGATGAGCTTGGCCAGCAGCGAGTCCCAGGCCGGGCCGATGACGCTGCCCGACTCCACGCCCGCGTCCAGCCGGACACCGGGGCCCGACGGCGGAGCGAAGGTGGTCACGGTGCCGGGCGCGGGGAGGAAGTTGCGGCCCGGGTCCTCGCCGTTGATGCGGAACTCGAAGGAGTGGCCGCGCATCGGCGGGTCGCTGTAGCCCAGCTCCTCGCCGTCGGCGATCCGGAACATCTCCCGGACCAGGTCGAGGCCCGTGACCTCCTCGGTGACCGGGTGCTCGACCTGGAGGCGCGTGTTGACCTCCAGGAAGGAGATCGTGCCGTCCTGGCCCACCAGGAACTCGCAGGTCCCGGCGCCCTCGTAGCCCGCCTCGGAGAGGATGGCCTTGGAGGCGCGGTACAGCTCCGCGTTCTGCTCCTCGCTCAGGAACGGGGCCGGGGCCTCCTCCACCAGCTTCTGGTGGCGGCGCTGGAGCGAGCAGTCACGGGTGGAGACGACCACGACGTTGCCGTGCTTGTCGGCCAGGCACTGGGTCTCCACGTGCCGGGGGCGGTCGAGATAGCGCTCGACGAAGCACTCGCCGCGGCCGAAGGCGGCCACGGCCTCGCGGACCGCGGAGTCGTACAGCTCCGGGACCTCCTCCAGCGTGCGGGCGACCTTCAGGCCGCGCCCGCCGCCGCCGAAGGCGGCCTTGATGGCGATGGGCAGGCCGTGCTCCTCGGCGAACGCGACGACCTCCTCGGACCCGGAGACCGGGTCCTTGGTCCCCGCGACCAGGGGCGCGCCCGCGCGCTGGGCGATGTGCCGCGCGGCGACCTTGTCGCCCAGATCGCGGATCGCCTGCGGGGGCGGGCCGATCCAGGTGAGCCCGGCGTCCAGGACGGCCTGGGCGAAGTCGGCGTTCTCGGAGAGGAACCCGTAGCCGGGGTGGATGGCGTCGGCGCCGGACTCGGCGGCGGCCTTGAGTACCTTCTCGACATCCAGGTAGCTGGCTGCGGGAGTGTCACCGCCCAGGGCGTATGCCTCGTCGGCGACGCGCACGTGCAGCGCGTCCCGGTCGGGCTCCGCGTAGACGGCGACGCTCGCGATACCCGCGTCCCGGCAGGCGCGGGCGACGCGGACTGCGATCTCGCCGCGGTTGGCGATGAGCACCTTGCGCACGATGACTCCCTACTTGGCGCTGCGCCGCAACAGTTGACGCTGTGATTTTAGGTACTGGCGACACCGGACGCCGAGTCGCCTTGGGGGGTGAGCTTGCCCACAGAGGCGGTGCTCCGCGGGCGCGGAAACTGCCACCGACCCTGTTGTTCCACGGTACGCCGGGTTTCGCCGCTTGCTCACCGAACCTCGGATGTGGGCAACGTCTCTGTAGGTGGACACCGGGACCGCCCGCGCATTTTTGTGGGATTCCTACGAAGTAGAGGGGGAAACTTTGCTTCGCGTCGATCCCCTTGCCGAGCCTGATACCCGTAAGTAGCGTTCGGCCTGCTGTACGACGTACTCGCGGTAACGAGCGGAAGTGGGTGGCGGGGTGGTGCTCAGACGTCCAGTGGCGGCGGTCGCGGCGCTGGTGCTGGTGCTGGAGGCGGCGGGGATCGTGCTGATCAACCTCGTCCTCGGCCTGGTCGTTGACGATCAGGACATGTCCCTCGCCGGTCTCGACCCCCGCGCGATGAGCGCGTCGGCCTGGATAGCGGGGTGCCTGTTCGGAGCCTATCTGCTGCTCTGCGCGGCGATCCTGCTGACCATGGCCGCGCGGGACAGGCCGCCGAAGAGCTTCTTCCGTATCGTCCTCATCAGCTGCGCCGTGGTGCAGGGACTGCTCGGGGCCGCGTCCGTGGGGCTCGTGGGGTGGGCCGCCTTCTTCTTCATGATGCTGTCGCTCGCGCTGATCGTGTGGTCGCTGGTCAGCTACGGCGACGGTGCGGGCAGGGGCCCGCGCGGCGCGGACGGGACGGCGGGCTCCGGTTCCGGTCCGGGTTCCGGATCGGGTTCGGGCTCCGGTTCCGGCGCGGGGCCCGAGCCCATGGGCCCGAGCCCCGAACCCTCGGCCTCCTGACCTTTCTGACGGACCTTCGGCCCGGACCCCCGCGGTCCGGTCGGGGCCCGGGCCGAAGGAACGTCAGCAGCAGTGGCCGCCCTCGCGGGGGTCGGCGTCGCGCCGGTCGGTGCGGCGGCGCTCGAACTCGCCGCGCGTGAGCACCCGCGCGTGCGGGTCCTCGGCGCGGGCGCGGGCCGCGTAACGCTCGTAGGCGTGCTCGCCGTTCAGCTCGCGCACGTACCAGAGCGTCCACGCGACGGTGTGCCGCAGCCGCGCCCGGACACCGGCGCCCGCGGGGAGCCGCGGCGCGGCGCCCGGCACGCGCGTGGTGCGGCTCTCGCGGCCGGCGCGGCGTCCGAGGCCGCCTCCGGTACGGCGTCCGGTGCCGCGCTCCTCGCGCCCTTCGCGGCGCTTACGGCCGGTGCGCGACGCCGACGACCTCGCACCCGGCACCGAGGGCGTGGCCGCACCGGGCGCGTGGGGCGGCTCGTACGCGCCGGACCCGTGGGAGCGTCCCGCACCGCTGGAGCCGGAGGCGCCACGCCTGCGGGGCCAGATCACGGCGCCCCGCCGGAGCCAGAGCCGGAACCGTCACCCGTCGCGGAACCCGTTCCCGCCCCCACAAGCGCGTCCTCGCGCGTCGCGCGCCGCTCCTCCGCCGTCGGGAACATCCCCGAGGGCGCGGTCAGCTTGGACTCCACGTAGGCGTCCTCGTGCGTCGGGAGCGAGCCCCCGTTGCGCAGCGCCTTCACGCAGACGCGGGCGCACGCCAGGAAGATGACGATCGTCAGCGCGGCGAAGACGGCGGACAGCGTGCCCGTGACGGTGGAGTTGTGGACGACGGTCTCCATGTCGGAGAGCGTCTTGGCCGGGGCCAGCACCTTCCCGTCGGCCAGCGCGTCCTGGTACTTGGCGCGCTGCGCGAAGAAGCCCACGGCGGGGTCGGACGAGAAGACCTTCTGCCAGCTCGCCGTCATCGTCACGGCCAGCGCCCAGGCCAGCGGCGCACCCGTCACCCAGGCCCACTTGAGCCGCCCGGACTTGATCAGCAGCGTGGTGCAGATGGTCAGGGCGATGGAGGCGAGGAGCTGGTTGGCCGTGCCGAAGAGCGGGAAGAGCTGGTTGATGCCGCCGAGCGGGTCGGTGACGCCGACCCACAGGAAGTAGCCCCATGCGAGGACGACGAGCGCCGAGGTGATCCAGATGCCGGGCTTCCACTCCTTGTCGCGGAAGCGCGGCAGGAAGTTGCCGAAGGTGTCCTGGAGCATGAAGCGCCCGACGCGGGTGGCGGCGTCGACGGCGGTGAGGATGAACAGCGCCTCGAACATGATGGCGAAGTGGTACCAGAAGGACATCATGCCGTCGCTGCCGAACGCCTTGGCGAGGATCACCGCCATGCCGACGGCCAGCGTCGGAGCGCCGCCCGTGCGCGCGACAAGGCTCTCCTCGCCGACCGCGTCCGCCATCGACTGGAGCTGATCGGGGCTGATGTGGAAGCCGAAGCCCTGCACGGCCTGCGAGGCGGACTGGAGGCTGTCGCCGAGCACGCCGGCCGGGGCGTTCATGGCGTAGTAGAGGCCCGGGTCGATCACGCAGGCGGCGACCAGCGCCATGATGGCCACGAAGGACTCCATCAGCATGGAGCCGTAGCCGATCAGCGGGACCTGGCCCTCCTTCTCGATCATCTTCGGGGTGGTCCCGGAGGAGATCAGGGCGTGGAAGCCGGAGAGCGCGCCGCAGGCGATGGTGATGAACGCGAACGGGAAGAGCGACCCGGCGAAGACCGGTCCGTTGCCCTCGCGCGCGAAGTGGGTGAGGGGGTCGGCCGCGAGGTCGGGGTTGGCCATCAGCACGCCGACGGCGAGCAGGATGATCGTGCCGACCTTCATGAAGGTGGAGAGGTAGTCGCGGGGCGCGAGCAGCATCCAGACGGGCAGCACGGACGCGACGAACCCGTACACGACGAGGCAGACGACCAGCGTCTTCGGCGACAGGACGAACGCGTCGCCCCACGGCGCCTCGGCCACCCAGCGCCCGCTGACGATGGCGAGCAGCAGCAGCGCGACCCCGATCAGCGAGACTTCGGTGATCCGGCCGGGGCGCAGCCAGCGCAGATAGACGCCCATGAAGAAGGCGATGGGGATGGTCATCGCGATGGAGAAGGTGCCCCAGGCGGACTCGGCGAGGGACTGCACGACGATGAGCGCCAGCACCGCGAGGATGATGATCATGATGGCGAACACGGCGATCAGCGCGGCGATTCCGCCGACCCTGCCGATCTCGTCCCGCGCGATCTGCCCGAGCGACTTGCCGTCGCGGCGCATCGAGAAGAAGAGGACGACCATGTCCTGGACCGCGCCCGCGAAGATCACGCCGACGACGATCCAGATCGTGCCCGGCAGATAGCCCATCTGGGCCGCGAGCACGGGGCCTACGAGGGGTCCGGCGCCCGCGATGGCCGCGAAGTGGTGGCCGAAGAGGACGCGGCGGTCGGTGGGGTGGAAGTCGACGCCGTCGTCGTGGCGTTCGGCCGGGGTCGCGCGGCTGTCGTCGGTCCGCAGGACCTTGCGGGCGAGGAAGCGGGCGTAGAAGCGCTGCGCGATGAGGTATGAGCCCACCGCGGCGGCGACGACCCAGATCGCGGAGATCTTCTCGCCCCGGGAGAGCGCGAGTACGGCCCAGCCCGTGGCGCCGAGCGCGGCGACACAGATCCAGGCGGCGATGCGTAGGGGGGAGAACTTGGACACTCCGTCGTGCCTTGCCTTTCCACAGGATGTTGCATGCAGGGGCCAGCGACGATGCTAACCAGCCACGACGGAGTAAAAGATCTCGATTGAGTGTCGTTATGTCCAAGTCGGAGCGGTGGGCGGCGCTTGGGTGGCGCGGGGCCTCACGCCCAGAGACCGGTCACCGGAACGTCCAGTTCCGCGAGCAGCTTGCGCAGCAGCGGCATGGAGAGGCCGAGGACGTTGCCGTGGTCGCCCTCGATGCCCTCGACGAAGGGCGCCGACCGCCCGTCGAGCGTGAACGCGCCCGCGACGTGCAGCGGTTCGCCCGAGGCGACGTACGCCGCGACCTCGGCGTCCGTCGGCTCCCCGAAGTGCACCGTGGTAGAGGCGGTGGCCGAGGCACGGGTGCCGTGGAGGGTGTCGATCACGCAGTGCCCTGTCTGGAGCACCCCGGAACGCCCGCGCATCGCCTTCCAGCGCGCCGTGGCCTCCTCGGCGTCGGCGGGCTTGCCCAGCGCCTGCCCGTCCAGCTCCAGCACCGAGTCGCAGCCGACGACGAGCGCACCGGCCGCCTCCGCGCGACCGGCCACCGCTGTCGCCTTCGCCTCGGCGAGCACGAGGGCCAGCTCGGCCGGTGTGGGCGCGTCGAGCGCGTCCTCGTCGACCCCGCTGACGACCACCTCGGGCGCGAGCCCGGCCTGCCGGAGCAGCCCGAGGCGGGCGGGCGAGGCGGAGGCGAGGACGAGACGGCGGGCGGGGGCGGCGGCCCCGGGGAGCTGAGAGGTCATGACCGCCATCGTAAGGAGGCGGGAGGGGGCGGGGGCCGGGCGGCCGGGCGCGGGCGGGTGTGCCGCGGGCTTCACCGGCGACCGGACGGGCGCGTCAGCGTACCGAGGAGAGCAGGAGCACGATCACGACGGCCACCGGGAGCAGCCAGGTCAGACGCCGCAGCATCGCCTGGGCGGTACGCAGCTCCTCCGGCGGCTCGTCGCGGGGGTCGGACCAGAGCATGCCTTCCATGCTCCGCCCGTCGGCGACGGGAACGCCTGAGTACGGGTACTCAACTCGGCCGCTCCCTCCGGCCTCCCCTTCCCCGCCGGTCTCCCGGCTCCCTTCTGTCCCGCGACCTCCCGTCGCGCCCCGCACGCGGGTGCGGCTACGGCAACCGGACCATGCCGTCCTCGTCGTCCGTCACGAGGCGGAGCGGAGCAGCGTGGGGCGGGGCGTGTGGTGCGCGGGATGCGCCGTTACGGTGCTGTGTGCGCCCGTGACGACTGGTGGGTAACCGGTGGGCCGGTATGTGCCGAGAGGCGGGGAGGACCAGCGGTGGTGGCGAGCGAGTTCGGGGATCTGGACGTCAGCGAGAAGTCCCTGAAGGCCATCACCAAGGGACTGCGCACCGCGATCGGCGAGCTGAAGGAGCTGGACGGCTTCGCCTCGGAGTCGGCTTCGCTGCGGGGCGCCGGGTTCAGCAGCATGGCCATGACGGGCCTGGAGGCGGGCGACGGCGCACTGGCCGACTCCTTCGAGGGCTTCTGCGAGCGCTGGGAGTGGGGGGTGCGGGCACTGGTCGGCGAGGCCAACGTCCTGGCGGAGAAGCTGGGCCTGGCCGCGGGCATGGTGTGGGAGCAGGACGCGTACTGGGCGGGCACCTGGAAGGTGGGCCTCAACTCGCTGGTGGGCAACCCGTACGCGAGCGAGGACGACGTGGCCGAGCAGAGCTACAGCGCCATCATCGAGCCCGACGCGCCCGAGACTCCCGCGCAGCAGAAGGCGGCGCTCAGCGCGATGGGCCAGGAGTGGAAGGACACGGGCCGCAGCCTCAGCACCGAGGGCCTGGGCGGGGCCCGTACGGACTTCGTGCTGGACCGTGCCGGGATACCCGTGGAGGCCCGGGAGCGGGCGCTGGACGACACGTTCGGACCCTCGCCCGAGGACCGGGCCGAGCGGGAGGGCGACGGCTGATGGGCCTGGGGGACTTCACGCCGGACTGGCTGGAGGACGGCGCCGAGAAGGGCGCCGAGATGCTCGGCACCGCCGTCGACCGGAGCACGGACTACGTCGCCGCCCGCTTCGACGAAGCGGGCGCGCCCGAGGGTGCGACGAACTGGCTGCGCGACAAGGGCGACGCCGCCGCCAACCGGCTGGGCGCGAAGGTCGGCGAGGCGCGGCTGGGGGAGACCGAGGACCCGAAGAAGCTGATCCACGGCAGCGTGAGCACGCTGCGCGCGAACGCGTCGCATCTGAAGGACTTCCAGAAGGCGTTCGAGAAGGTCGCCGCAGGACTGAAGGGGCTGGACTCCGAGCATCTGCGGGGCAAGGCGGCGGACGCGTTCCGGGAGAAGGTCGCCGTCGAGCCGAAGAAGTGGCACAAGGCGGCGGACGCCTGCGAGAAGGCGGCCAAGGCGCTGGACGACTTCGCCGGGACCGTCGAGTGGGCGCAGGGGCAGGCGCGGGAGGCGCTGGCGAAGTACAGGAAGGCGAAGGCGGCGTCGGACGCGCACGCGGAGAAGGTCAAGACCTATCAGGACTCGGTCGACTACGGCCTCAAGGGCGACGAACTCCCCGACAAGCCGAGCGACAGCGATCCGGGCGCCTCCGGCATAAAGGCCGCGCAGGCCATCCTCGACGAGGCACGCCGGCAGCGCGACGAGGCCGCGAGCACCGCCCGTACGGCCGTCGACGCGGCCAGGGACGCGGCGCCGCCGAAGCCGCCGGACAACATGCAGCTCGACTCGGGCCTGGACGGGCTGAAGACGGACGCCTCGTTCGCGGCGGGCGGCCTGATACGCGGCACGGCGGGCCTCGCGAACTTCGCGCGCGGCCTGAACCCGCAGGACCCGTACAACCTGACGCACCCCGGCGCGTACGTCATGAACCTGAACAGCACCGTGACCGGGCTGGTCCGGATGAGCAACGACCCGGTCGGCACGGGCAAGGCGATGTGGGACGGGTTCCGCGAGAACCCCTCCGAGTTCCTCGCCCGCCTGATCCCCGAGGCGGCGGGCTCCAAGGGGGTGGGGCTGGCCCGCAAGGGGCTGGGCGCTGCGCGGAGGGTTCCGCACGACGGGCCGTCGGACGACCTCGCCTCCGCCGACCGTTCCCCGCACGACCGCCCCGGAGACCGGCCGAACGACCGCTCCCCGGACGAGGACACGCGGGCACGCGACGACCTGGACCGCGACGGCGCGCAGGAGCACAAGACCGAGAACAAGGACAGGTGCTCCGACGACACCGACCCGGTCGACCTGGCGACCGGCAAGATGTACCTGCCGCAGACGGACGTGGCCCTGCCGGGCGCGCTGCCGCTGGTCTTCCGCCGGCAGGTGGAGTCCGGCTACCGCGCGGGCCGCTGGTTCGGGCCCTCCTGGGCCAGCACCGTCGACCAGCGCCTGGAGATCGACGCCGAGGGCGTCGTCCTCGTTACCGAGGACGGCCTCCTGCTGCCCTACCCCCACCCGGCGCCCGGGGTGCCGACCCTGCCCGCGAGCGGGCCGCGGAGGCCGTTGGAGATCGACGCCAACGGTGACTATCTGCTGACCGACCCCGAGAGCGGCCACAGCCTTCATTTCACGGGTCCGGCCGCGTCCGGTCCCGGCGGCGACGGAGTCGCGCCGCTGGAGGAGATCTCCGACCGCAACGGCAACCGGATCACCTTCGAGTACGCGCCCGACGGCACCCCCTCCCGTATCGCCCACTCGGGCGGCTATGAACTCGCCGTCACCACGGACAACGGCCGCGTCACGGCCCTGAGCCTGGTGGGCGCGGGTCCGGAGGGCGCGGATCAGCTCGTCAAGCGGTACGGCTACGACGAGCGCGGCAACCTCACCGACGTCGTGAACTCCTCCGGGCTGCCGCTGCGTTTCGCGTACGACGAGGAACGCCGGATCACCTCGTGGACCGACACGAACGACCGGCGCTACGACTATGTCTACGACGACCGCCACCGCGTCGTCGCGGAGGGCGGCACGGACGGGCACCTCCAGGTCCGCATCGCCTACGAGGACCCCGACCCGGCCACAGGACACCGCGTCACCACGCTGACCACGGCACGCGGCAACACCACCCGGTACGTCATCAACCGCGCCTGCCAGGTCGTCGCCGTCACCGACGCGCTCGGGCACACCGTCCGCACGGAGAGCGACCGGCACGGACGGCTCCTGTCCCGTACCGACGCGCTGGGCCGGGTCACGCGCGTCGAGCGGGACGGGGAGGGCCGTCCTGTGCGGGTGACGCGTCCGGACGGGCGGGTGAGGGAGGTCGCCTACGGGGAACGGGGCCTGCCGATCCGGGTCGTGGAGGCGGACGGCGCGCGGTGGGAGACCGCGTACGACGGGCGGGGCAACCGGGTGGCCGTCACCGACCCGGCGGGGTGTGTGACGCGGTACGCGTACGACGCGCGCGGCCACCTGGCCTCGGTGACGGACGCGCTGGGCGCCGAGACGCGGGTGGAGTGCGACGCGGCGGGGCTGCCGGTGGTGGTGACGGAGCCGGGCGGGGAGGCGACGCGGTACGAGCGGGACGCGTTCGGGCGGCCCGTCGTGATCACCGACCCGGTGGGCGCGGCGACGCGGCTGGAGTGGACGGTGGAGGGGCGGCTCGCGCGGCGTACGGGTCCTGACGGGGCGAGCGAGTCGTGGGCGTACGACGGGGAGGGCAACCGCGTCCGCCACGTCGACGCGGTCGGGGGCGTGACGTCGTACGAGTACACGCACTTCGACCTGCTGGCGGCGCGGACGGGCCCGGACGGGGTGCGGTACGAGTTCACGCACGATGCGGAGCTGCGCCTGACGCGGGTCACCGATCCGCAGGGCCTGACCTGGGACTACGCGTACGACGCGGCCGGACGCCTGGTGTCGGAGTCGGACTTCGACGATCGCGTGGTCACCTACGCGTACGACGCGGCGGGGCAACTGACGTCCCGTACCAACCCGTTGGGGCAGCCGGTCACCTTCGAGCGGGACCTGCTGGGCCAGGTGGTGCGCAAGGACGCGGACGGCGCGGTGACGACGTTCGGCTACGACCCGGCGGGACGGCTGCTGCACGCGGTGGGCCCGGACGCGGAGGTGATGTGGCAGCGGGACCGGCTGGGGCGGATCAGGACCGAGGTGGTCAACGGCCGCGCGACGACGTACGCCTGGGACGCGGTGGGCCGCCGGACGCGACGGGTGACGCCCACGGGCGCGGTCGCGGAGACGACGTACGACCCCTCCGGCAACCGCGTCTCGCTGACCACGGGCGGGCGCACGGTGGACTTCACGCGGGACGCGGCGGGGCGGGAGACGGGGCGCCGGGTCGGGGACGCGGTCCAGTTCGCGCAGGTGTGGGACCCGGCCGGACGCCTGAGCGCCCAGACGGTCACCGGCGGCCCCTCGGCCGCCACGATCCAGCACCGCGCCTGGACCTACCGCGCGGACGGCCACCTGGTGGGGGTGGAGGACGCGCTGGACGGGCCCCGCGTCTTCGACCTCGACGCGGCGGGGCGGGTGACCGGGGTGCGGGCGCAGGACTGGACGGAGTCCTACGCGTACGACGAGACGGGCAACCAGACCAGTGCCGCCTGGCCCGCCGCCCACCCGGGGGCCGAGGCCCAGGGCACCCGCACCTACACCGGCACACGCCTGCGCACGGCCGGGGCGCTGCGCTACGAACACGACGCGGCAGGGCGGGTGGTCCTGCGCCAGAAGTCCCGCCTGTCCAAGAAGCCGGACACCTGGCGCTACACCTGGGACGCCGAGGACCACCTCACCTCGGTGACCACCCCGGACGGCACCGTGTGGCGCTACGGCTACGACCCGCTGGGCCGCCGCATCGCGAAGCACTCCGCGACAGAACGCGTCGACTTCACCTGGGACGGCCCCACCCTGGCCGAACAGACCACGACAGGGCCCGGCCTGCCCGATCCGGTGACGCTGACCTGGGACCACGACGGCCTGCGCCCCCTTGCCCAGACGGAACGCCTCACGGACGCCACGTCCCAGACCGAGATCGACTCCCGCTTCTTCGCCATCGTCACGGACCTGGTCGGCACCCCGACCGAGCTGGTGGACGACTCAGGCGAGATCGCCTGGCGCACCCGCACCACGCTCTGGGGCACGACAACGTGGAACGCCGACGCCACGACGTACACCCCCCTCCGCTTCCCGGGCCAATACTTCGACCCCGAATCGGGCCTCCACTACAACCTCCACCGCTACTACGACCCATCGACGGGGCGTTACGCGAGCCCGGACCCCTTGGGCCTTGAGCCCGCGCCCAACCCGGCAACGTACGTTCACAACCCGTTGACGTGGGTGGACCCGCTGGGGCTGGCGCCGGAGGGGTGTCCTGAAGAGGAAACCTCAGAAGGCGGAAAAAAGACACCGGACGCGAGTTCCTGGCGCTCCGAATTCGATTCCTTGCCGAGGGGGAAACAGGCGCACGTGCGAGAGATCTCTTCGCCAGAAGAGATGCGCGCTACCTTTGACAGATGGACACAGGATGCGGAGCGACTCCCTGCGCGTGGCCCAAAGATTCCGGATGTCTTCAAGTTGTCGGACGGAACCGTCATACAATGGAGGGCCGGTTCGCGTTCCGGCGGGGAAACGATTGACATTTTCCCCGAAGGGAAAAATAGCCTGAAGGTGCATCTCCCATGAAGAGGAAAGAAGTCATTCGGAGTCTTCTGACTGAAGGACTTGACGACTGGATTCCGGTTGACAGGCTCATTGATCTGGCGCGGGAGTCATCCACTGGCGGATCGCGTGACTTCAAGGAGGAGTTTGCGGAGATCCTGTCATGTCTACTCGACGACGGCTTGGTGATTGTGGGTGACCTTGAGGAGAAAGGTGTTTCCTCATGGGGAAGCGATAATGCGGAGATCTTGGCGAGAGTGGTCCATGACCTGGACGAGGCAAATTGGAGTCCACAAGGCGGCTCTTGCTGGATTGCGAATACCGAGCGCGGGGATCGCCTTGTCTCCTGACGGGTGACGATATGACGGTGAAAGGGCCCGCAGCATCACGCCGCGAGCCCTTTCGAACCGTCACATGTCCCGGACCCCATAAGGGAACCGGAACCGGGACCGTCCCGTCACCCCGGCCAGAATGCCGTGCGCCAGGCCTTCGGGCCCGCCACAGGGACGCGGCGGGGGATGGTGCGGGCAGGGTCGGACCACTCCGGGGGTTCGGAGGGGGGCGGGGACGTGTCCGCCGTCGCCGCGGCGCGGGCGCGGACCACCGCGAGGGCCGCGGCCAGTTCCTCCGGGGTGGGGTTGCCCCGTACGACCTTGATCGGCGGGAACGGCGGGTGTTCCCCTGTCGGCTCCATGGAGTCGAGCATCGTCGAGCGCCTCCTTAAGCCCTCGGCCCGGCCGGGACAGCCGCCCCGGACGGGCACCGGCGTGGTCGTTACAGCGGGATGTTGCCGTGCTTCTTGGGCGGCAACTGCTCGCGCTTCGAGTGCAGCGTCCGCAGCCCCCGCGTGATGTACCGCCGCGTCTCGGACGGCCTGATCACAGCGTCCACATACCCGCGCTCGGCCGCGGTATACGGGTTCAGCAGCGCGTCCTCGTACTCCTGCGTCAGCTCGACGCGCAGTTCCTCGCGCCGTCCCTCGTCCTCCTCGGCCGCCAGCGTCCTGCGGTGCAGGATGTTGACCGCGCCCTGCGCGCCCATGACGGCGATCTGGGCCGTCGGCCAGGCGAAGTTGAGGTCGGCGCCCAGGTGCTTGGAGCCCATGACGTCGTACGCGCCGCCGAACGCCTTCCGCGTGATCACGGTGATCAGCGGAACCGTCGCCTCCGCGTACGCGTAGATCAGCTTCGCGCCGCGCCGGATGATCCCGTCGTACTCCTGGTCCGTGCCCGGCAGGAACCCCGGGACGTCCACGAAGGTGATGACGGGGATGTTGTACGCGTCGCAGGTGCGGACGAAGCGCGCCGCCTTCTCGCTCGCGTCGATGTTCAGGCACCCGGCGAACTGCATCGGCTGGTTGGCGACGACGCCCACCGAGTGCCCCTCGACGCGCCCGAAGCCCGTGATGATGTTCGGCGCGAACAGCGGCTGCGTCTCCAGGAACTCGCCGTCGTCCAGTACGTGTTCGATGACGCTGTGCATCTCGTACGGCTGGTTCGCGGAGTCCGGGATCAGCGTGTCCAGCTCGCGGTCCTCGTCCGAGGTCTCCAGGTCCGCCTCCTCGGGGAAGGCGGGCGGCTCGGAGAGGTTGTTGCTCGGCAGGTAGGACAGCAGCGACTTGACGTAGTCGATCGCGTCCTTCTCGTCCCCGGCCATGTGGTGCGCCACGCCCGAGGTCGAGTTGTGCGTACGGGCGCCGCCCAGCTCCTCGAAGCCGACGTCCTCACCGGTGACGGTCTTGATGACGTCGGGACCCGTGATGAACATGTGCGAGGTCTGGTCGACCATCACGGTGAAGTCGGTGATCGCCGGTGAGTAGACCGCGCCGCCGGCGCAGGGCCCCACCACGAGGCTGATCTGCGGGATGACCCCGGAGGCGTGCGTGTTGCGGCGGAAGATCTCGCCGTACATGCCCAGGGCGCTGACGCCCTCCTGGATGCGGGCGCCGCCGGAGTCGTTGATGCCCACGACCGGGCAGCCGGTTTTCAGCGCGAAGTCCATGACCTTGACGATCTTCTGCCCGAAGACCTCGCCGAGCGCGCCGCCGAAGACCGTGAAGTCCTGCGAGAAGACGGCGACGGGGCGGCCGTCGACCGTGCCGTAGCCGGTCACGACGCCGTCCCCGTACGGCCGGTTCTTCTCCAGGCCGAAGTTGGTGGAACGGTGGCGGGCGAACTCGTCCAGTTCCGTGAAGGACCCCTCGTCGAGCAGCAGCTCCACGCGCTCGCGCGCGGTCAGCTTCCCCTTCGCGTGCTGCTTCTCCACCGCGCGTTCCGAACCCGCGTGCGTCGCCTCCATGGTGCGGCGCTCAAAGTCCGCGATCTTGCCCGCGGTGGTGTGGATGTCAGGGCTGTGCTCGTCACGCGGCTCGGACATCAGCGTGCGGCTCCTACTCGTCAGCGGGTGGCTACCGGCTCGTAGGTTATCGGCGCCACGGCGTTTTGCGGGTGCGGCGTTGGTCACCCTCAACCTTCCGTTTACCCGCCTCGGGCCCGCGAACGGCGCCCGTTCCCGCCGGGTACGGGCGGGTTCCGGATACGCCGCCCACGCCCCGCCCCACGCCCGCCACCCCCGTCCTAGGGTGGGACGCATGACGCCGAACTCGTCCGACAGCCCGGACAATCGCTGGTCCGACCTCGACCGCCCCCCGCTCAACGCCGCCTCGCTGCGCCGTGCGCTGGTGCGGCCCGACGGCCTGTGGACGGGGCTCGACGTCGTGGAACGCACTGGCTCCACCAACACCGACCTCGCCGAACGCGCCCGCGCGGGCACGGCGGAGGAGGGCGCCGTACTCGTCGCCGAGGAGCAGACCGCGGGGCGCGGGCGGCTCGACCGCGCCTGGAGCGCGCCGCCCCGCTCCGGGCTCTTCTTCTCCGTACTGCTCAAGCCGGACGTCCCCCAGGAGCGCTGGGGCTGGCTGCCGCTGCTCGCCGGGGTCGCCGCGGCGAGCGCCCTCGCGCGCACGGCGGGCGTGGACACGGCGCTGAAGTGGCCGAACGACCTCCTCATCGACGTCGAAGGGGACGAGCGCAAGCTCGGCGGCATCCTCGCCGAGCGCACGGGCGAGGACGGGGTCGTCCTCGGCATGGGCCTCAACGTCTCCCTGCGCGCCGGCGAACTGCCCGTCCCCACCGCGGGCTCCCTCACCCTCGCGGGCGCCCAGGGCAGCGACCGCGACCCGGTGCTGCGCGCCGTGCTGCGCTCCCTGGAGGACTGGTACGGCCGCTGGTGCGCGGCGGAAGGCGACCCCTCGGAGAGCCGCCTGCTGGACGCGTACGCGGCGGGCTGCGCGACCCTCGGCCGCACGGTGCGGGCCGAGCTGCCGGGCGGGGAGGCGCTCGTCGGCGAGGCCGTCGCCGTGGACGGCGACGGGCGGCTCGTCCTCGCCACGGCGGAGGGCGTGCAGCGGCCCGTCGCGGCGGGCGACATCGTCCATCTGCGCCCGGCCGCGCCCGGCGAGTCCGGCGGCGGTTCCGGCGGCTGACGGGGCGGCGGTACGGGCGGCGAGTCCGGCGGCGGTACGAGCGGCGGACCGGGCGCCGGTGCAGGTGCCTAGGAGGCGCGCGCAGGCCCCTTCGGGCAGGTGGCGCGCTGATGACGGGGGCACCCTTCCGGGCAGGTGAGGAGTGAGCTAGCCCACAGCTGCCGTATTGTGGGCAACCGGCGGATGCGAGGGAGCCGTGGGTGACCCGGCATCCCCGGGACGGCTCGGCAATAGAACGGAAGGGCAGTGCGCAGGGACGACCGGACCTGGCGAGGGGCGGGGCAGTGACCGAGGACGAACCGGGCACTCCCGCGCGTGCGACAGAGTCCGAGGGCGTACAGGGCGGCGGTGGCCGTAAGGGCACCGAGGACGACCCCAGTGCGCTCCGGATCGAAGAACTGATCCTGGGCTCCGAGCGCCAGTACACGCCGTTCCAGGCGGCGCGCGCCGCCGGGGTCTCCATGGAGCTGGCGTCGCGCTTCTGGCGCGCGATGGGCTTCGCCGACGTCGGCCAGGCGCGGGCGCTCACGGAAGCGGACGTGCTGGCGCTGCGGCGGCTCGCGGGCCTCGTCGAGGCGGGGCTGCTCAGCGAGACGATGGCGGTGCAGGTCGCCCGTTCGACGGGGCAGACCACGGCCCGGCTCGCCGACTGGCAGATCGACTCCTTCCTGATGGGCCTCACGGAGCCGCCCGAGCCGGGCATGACCCGTAACGAGGTCACCTATCCGCTGGTGCAGCTCCTCCTCCCCGAGCTGGAGGAGTTCCTCGTCTACGTGTGGCGGCGCCAGCTCGCGGCCTCCACGGGCCGGGTCGTGCAGGCGATGGACGACGAGGACACCGTCGACAGGCGCCAGGCCATCGGCTTCGCCGACCTCGTCGGCTTCACCCGGCTGACCAGGCGCCTTGAGGAGGAGGAGCTGGGCGAGCTGGTCGAGGCGTTCGAGACGACGGCGGCCGACCTCGTCGCGGCGAACGGCGGACGCCTCATCAAGGCCCTGGGAGACGAGGTCCTCTACGTCGCCGAGGACGCGGGCACGGCGGCCGAGATCGGGCTGCGCCTCATCGAGACGCTGGCGAACGACGAGACCATGCCCGAGCTGCGCGTCGGCATCGCCTTCGGCACGATGACGACGCGGATGGGCGACGTCTTCGGCAACACGGTGAACCTCGCCAGCAGGCTGACCTCGATAGCGCCCAAGGACACGGTGCTGGTGGACGGCGCGTTCCGGGCGGAGCTGGTCGCGGCCGGTGACGCGCCCGAGTCCGAGAAGGAGACCGAGGACCTCTCGGACTTCCCCTTCGCCCTCCAGCCGCTCTACCAGCGGCCCGTGCGGGGGCTCGGCGTGGTGGAGCCCTGGATGCTGGGGCGGCGTCAGTAACCGAGGCCTACCGAAGCGGCCTGGCCACCCACAGGCGTCGGACATGACCGTACGGTTGCCGTATGAGCGTCAGTGAAGAGCGTTACGGGGAATGGGTCGCGGTACGGACCGACAGCGAGACGCACGTCGCCGAGCTGGTCCTGGACAGGCCCAAGGCCATGAACGCCGTCTCCACCGAGATGGCCTTCTGCATCAGCGAGGCGTGCGCGGCGCTGGCGGCGGACAAGGAAGTGCGGGCCACGGTGCTCACCTCCACCCACCCGCGTGCCTTCTGCGTCGGCGCCGACCTCAAGGAGCGCAACGCGCTCAGCGACGCGGACCTGGGCAGGCAGCGCCCGTACACGCGTGCCGCGTACACCGGGGTGCTGGAGCTGCCGATGCCGACGGTCGCGGCGGTGCACGGGTACGCGCTCGGCGGCGGCTACGAGCTGGCGCTGTCCTGCGACGTGATCGTGGCCGACCCCGGGGCCGTGGTCGGGCTGCCCGAGGTCTCCGTCGGCGTCATCCCGGGCGGCGGCGGTACGCAGTTGCTGCCGCGCCGTGTCGGGGCGGCGCGCGCCGCCGAGCTGATCTTCACCGCGCGCAGGGTGGAGGCCGCCGAGGCACGCGAGCTGGGGCTCGTCGATCTGCTGGTGGACGAGGGCCGCGCCCGCGAGGAGGCGCTCGCGCTCGCCACCCGGATCGCCGCCAACTCGCCAGTGGGGCTGCGCGCCGCCAAGCGGGCCCTGCGCACCGGCTGGGGCATGGACCTCCACGCGGGCCTCGAGACAGAGGACGCGGCCTGGCGCACCGTCGCCTTCTCCGGCGACCGCGCGGAGGGCGTGGCGGCCTTCAACGAGAAGCGGAAGCCGCAGTGGCCGGGCGAGTGACGCCGGTGGCGGGCGCCCGGCCCGCGGGTGTGACGGAGGGGGCGCGCGTGACGGGAGCAACCCACCCGGCATAGTGGGGCAAAGCCTCCTAACCTTGGCCTATGGGAGAGGAAGCGCGGCTTCGCGCTGTCGTGGCGCTCGCTCAGGCGATGGCCGCCGCGCACACGGCGCGCGAGGTCGCGCACGCGGCGGCCACCGGGGCGCGGGAGGCGATGGACGCCTCGTTCGCCGCTGTCTCGGTGTGGGAGCGGGCCCGCGGCAGACTGCGCGTCCTCGTGAACGTGGGGGAGCTGGCGGAGGGCGAGGAGGAGTACCCGGAGGACGAGTCGTATCCGGTGCACGACTTCCCCGAGATCACCGAGTTCCTCCACGCGCGCTGGGCGGGCGGGGGCGGCGGCCCCCACGCCTGGGTGGAGGACGTGCACGACGAGTACGACGCGCACGCCGGGAACGCTGGGGCTGCCGGGAGCGCCAGGACGGCCGGGACCACGGGGACTGCCGGGACTGCCGGGGCGGCCGGGAGCGCCGGGCATGCCGGGGCGGCCGGGAACGCTGGGGCTGCTGGGTGCGTCGGGTCGGCCGGAGCTGCCGGGAGCGCCAGGGCGGCCGGGACCACGGGGACTGCCGGGCACGCCGGGACTGCCGGGGCGGCCGGAGCCGCCGGGAGCGCCGGGCACACCGGGCACGCTGGAAGCGCCGGGCATGCCGGGCACGCCGGGGCCACTGGGACTGCCGGGGCAGCCGGGGCGGTCGGAGCCGCCGGGAGCACAGGGCACACCGGGACCGCCCACACGGCGCGGGCGGTGCCCGGACCGGAGTCCGGGGCCGGTCCCAGGGCCAGCCCCGGCCCCTACGCCGTACGCGCGGACAGCGTCGGCAGCGCGGGCCGCCGCGCCGTGCTGCGCCGCAGGGGCCGCGGCTGCTGCCTCGTCGCCCCGATCGTGCTCCACGGCAGGGCCTGGGGCGAGCTATATCTCGCGCGCGGCCCGCGCGAGCCCGTCTTCGGGAGCGAGGACGCGGACTTCGCGACCGTGCTCGCCGCGATCATCGCGTCGGGCATCGCGCAGAACGAGCGCCTCGAAGAGGTGCGCCGCCTCGCCTTCACCGACCCCCTCACCGGGCTCGCCAACCGCCGCGCCGTCGACGCGACGCTCGACGAGGGGCTGGAGCGGCACCGCGCCGAGGGCGCCGTGGTCAGCCTCGCTGTCTGCGACGTCAACGGGCTCAAGCGCGTCAACGACCAGTACGGGCACGAGGAGGGCGACCGACTGCTGGAACGATTCGCCGCGGTGCTGTCCCTGTGCGGCGCGATGCTGCCCGGCGCACTGGCCGCGCGGCTGGGCGGGGACGAGTTCTGCCTGCTGGCGGTGGGCCCGGACGCCGACGAGGTGGTGCGCGTCGCCGACGAGCTGTGCCGGCGGGCGGCCGGTCTCGAGACGGGCGAGGGCGTCGCGTGCGGTGTCGCCTCGACGGGCGATCCCGTCGGGCCCGTGCGGTCGGCGCGCCGCCTCTTCCGGCTCGCCGACGCCGCCCAGTACCGCGCGAAGGCGGCCCGCGCCGCGCGGCCCGTGGTCGCGGGGCGGCACGGCGGCACGGACGATCCCGTCGTCCGCCTCGCCGACGCCCCCGCCGGGCGGCGGGGCGGGGAGCGGCGCCGCTTCCGTGGCCGGTGAGTGGCCGGTGAGTGGCCGGTGAGTGGCCGGTGAAGGGCGCGCCCGGCGGGCGCCGGCCGGGCGCCGCGCGGCGAGCGCCGGGCCCCGGCCGTGACAGAGAAGGATTCACTCTTTAGGGTGCCTGAATATGAGTATGCAAACTGTGGTGGTAGGGGCCTCGGGGACCACGCCCGAGGACGTCATCGCCGTCGCCCGTGACGGCGCCCGTGTCGAGCTGTCGGCGGACGCCCTCGCGGCCGTCGGAGCAGCGCGCCGGTTCATCGACGAGCTGGCCGCCAAGCCCGACCCCGTCTACGGCGTCTCCACCGGTTTCGGCGCCCTCGCCGTACGCCACATCAGCCCCGGCCTGCGCGCCCAGCTCCAGCGCAACATCGTCCGCTCCCACGCCGCCGGCATGGGGCCCCGCGTGGAGCGGGAGGTCGTGCGCGCGCTGATGTTCCTGCGCCTGAAGACCGTCGCGTCGGGCCGTACGGGCGTGCGTCCCGAGGTCGTGCGGACCATGGCCGACGTGCTCAACGCGGGCATCACCCCCGTCGTCCACGAGTACGGCTCCCTCGGCTGCTCCGGCGACCTCGCGCCCCTCTCGCACTGCGCCCTGACCCTCATGGGCGAGGGCGAGGCCGAGGGCCCCGACGGCGAGGTGCGGGACGCGGGCGAACTGCTCGCGGCACACGGGATCGCGCCCGTCGAGCTGCGCGAGAAGGAGGGGCTGGCGCTCCTCAACGGCACCGACGGCATGCTCGGCATGCTGCTCATGGCCTGCGCCGACCTCGGCCGCCTGTTCACCTCGGCCGACATCACCGCGGCCCTCAGCCTCGAAGCGCTCCTGGGCACGGACCGCGTCCTCGCGCCCGAGCTGCACGCCATCCGCCCGCACCCGGGCCAGGCGGCGGCCGCCGCCAACATGCTCAAGGTCCTGGAGGGCTCGCAGCTCACGGGCCACCACCAGGACGACGCGCCCCGCGTCCAGGACGCCTACTCGGTGCGCTGCGCCCCGCAGGTCGCGGGCGCGGGTCGCGACACGCTCGCGCACGCCCGTACGGTCGCGGAGCGCGAGCTGGCGGCGGCCGTCGACAACCCCGTGGTGCTGCCCGACGGCCGCGTCGAGTCCAACGGGAACTTCCACGGGGCGCCCGTCGCGTACGTCTTGGACTTCCTGGCCATCGCCACGGCCGACCTCGCGAGCATCGCGGAGCGGCGCACGGACCGGCTCCTCGATAAAAACCGGTCGCACGGTCTGCCGCCCTTCCTCGCGGGCGACGCGGGCGTGGACTCGGGGCTGATGATCGCGCAGTACACGCAGGCGGCACTGGTCAGCGAGCTGAAGCGGCTCGCCGTGCCCGCCTCGGCCGACTCGATCCCCTCCTCGGCGATGCAGGAGGACCACGTCTCGATGGGCTGGTCGGCGGCGCGGAAGCTGCGTACCGCGGTGGACAACCTGACCCGCGTCGTCGCCGTGGAGCTGTACGCGGCGGCGCGCGCCGTCGAGCTGCGCGCCGACGCCGGCCTGACGCCGGGCGCCGCCTCGCGGGCCGTCGTACGGGCGCTGCGCGAGGCGGGCGTCCAGGGCCCGGGCGAGGACCGCTTCCTGGCCCCCGACTTGGCGGCGGCGGAGCGCTTCGTGCGGGACGGGCTGCTGGTCGCTGCGGTGGAGTCCGAGGTGGGCGAGCTGGCCTGACGGCGGGCGGTACGGCTAGGACCGGCCGAGTGGGGGCGCGGGCGTCAGGCGCTGGCGTCAGGCGCTGGCGTCGGCGTCAGGCGCGGCGCAGGGAGCGCGCGACGAGCGCGCCGCCCGCGCCCACGAAGCCGAGGCCGCCGAGCATGTACGGCGCGGCGTCAAAGCCGCCGGTGTCGGCCAGCCGCGACTGTGACTGCGACGCGGTTCCGCCCGTCCCCGCGGCCTCGGCGTGGTCCGTCCGTGTGGTGGAGGCGGAGGAGACCGTCGAGGAGGAGGCGGAGGCGGCAGCGTGGTCCGGCGTGGCCTTCGCGGAGGGGACGAACCAGAGGGCGAAGAGCACGGCGCCCGCTGCGGCGGCCGTGACCAGCAGACGGCGGTGTGCGGACAAGGCGGAGTGCCCGGCTCCCGGCACGAAGAGCCCCTTCCGAGTGAGGTGGTCCTGGGGACACGCGGTGAACTGGCGGCGTGAAAGCCGATGTTACTGATAGCAGCGGGTCGTACGGAAGCGGAAGCCCGGCCGCCGCCTACGCTCCGTCCCATGAGTGCTGACGAGACATCAACTTCTTCACCGCACGTGCGGCTCCGTGTGGAACTGGTGGTCGAGATCGCCGATCCTGCCGAGCTGACGAGGGCGGCCCTCGCCCGTATCGAGGGCGACGCGCTGATGCCCGACGAGGAGCGCGAGCACGCCAGGGAGATCGTCGCGGCCGACGCGGGCGAGGCCATCGCGTACCTCGTGGACCCCGTCGACCTGGTCAACGGGCTCCCCGGCGTCGAGCTGGCCCACGCGAGCTGGGGCAGCGAGGGCACGCACTACGATCCCGACGACCCGGAGGGCCCTGACGGCTTCGACTTCGACGACCTGGACGACGTGGAGGACCCGGCGGCCGAGAACGCGGTGGTGAACGCGGGACGCGGCTGAGCTGTGACAGAGAGCGGACGGACGGGCGCGGGCCTCTGCGGGGGCCCGCGCCCGGCGCGTGAGGGCCCGGACCAGCGCGCGGGGGCGACAGGGGGAACGTGTGGCACGGTGGGGGAGAGCGCGACACGCGAGGAGCCGGGAACGTCCTGTGACGATCCCGTGACGGCTTCGCGGTGTCCCCGGGGGAATGTGAAAAGAGGCGCGGATCGGGGAATCCGAACCGGGTCCGCGCGCGTCCTACTCGGTATTCCACGCTGCCTGGGTACCCCTACTCTGGTGGCCGCGTGGCCTGGCCCACAGTTTTACGGAAAGTGGAACCGGTCATAGGCAGTTTGCGTTCTCTTGCGTAGAGCTGGGGTGCGCATGTCCGGTTTGATCCGGTAGGGGGCGTACGCAGCATATCGGGGAGACATGGGGTTTCAGAAGCAATGGAGAAGCGTGTGACGACGCTCGGTAAACACCGCAAGGGCATAGCGACAACCGCAGCGCTGCTCGGTGGTGTGCTGACGCTGAGCGGATGCGGCATGTTCGGTGGCGACGGCGGCGACTCCGGGGGATCCAAGGCCAAGTCGGAGATATCCGACAAGAAGGACGAGTCGCAGGCCCGAATAAAGATCGCCTCCAAGGACGGCTCCGACGGCGCCAGCATCAACACCGGCGGCAATGTCACCGTCACCAAGGGCAAGCTCACGGACGTGAGCATGGAGACCGCCCAGGGCGGGACCGCTGTCGAGGGCTCGCTGTCCGCGGACGGCAAGTCCTGGAAGCCCAAGGAACAGCTTGAGCGGGCGACCCAGTACAAGATCACTGCTACGGCGAAGGACAGCGAGGGCCGCAAGGCCGTCGAGAACTCGTCCTTCACCACGGTCTCCCCGGACAACAGCTTCATCGGCACCTACGCGGGCGAGGACGGCCAGACCGTCGGCGTCGGCATGCCGGTCTCGATCACCTTCGACAAGGAGATCACCGACAAGAAGGCCGTCCAGTCCGCGATCAAGGTCAACTCGACCAGCGGGCAGGAGGTCGTCGGCCACTGGTTCGACGGCAAGCGCCTGGACTTCCGTCCCGAGGAGTACTGGAAGGCCGGTTCCAAGGTCACCCTGGACCTCGATCTCGACGGCGTGAAGGGCGGCCAGAACCTCACCGGTGTCCAGGACAAGAAGGTCACCTTCAACATCGGTCGCTCGCAGGTCAGCACCGTGGACGTCAAGAACCACACGATGACCGTCGTGCGTGATGGCAAGAAGCTGAAGACCATCCCGATCTCCGCGGGCAGCGCCAGCAACCCCACGTACAACGGCAAGATGGTGATCTCCGAGAAGCACAAGGAGACCCGGATGGACGGCAACACCGTGGGCTTCGGGCGCAAGGGCGAGGAGGGCTACGACATCAAGGACGTGCCCCACGCCATGCGTCTCTCGACCTCCGGCACCTTCATCCACGGCAACTACTGGGGCGCCCCGTTCGGCTCGGGCAACACCAGCCACGGCTGCGTCGGCCTGAAGGACAGCCAGGGCGCGAACGACAGCAGCACCGACGGTGCCTGGTTCTACGAGAACTCGCTGATCGGCGACATCGTCGACGTCGAGGGCTCCCCCGACAAGACCGTCCAGCCCGACAACGGTCTCAACGGCTGGAACATGGACTGGTCCGAGTGGAAGGCGGGCTCGGCGGTCTGAGCCTGAGCCTGAGCCCGAGTCCTCGACGGCGACCGCCGCACACGGACACCACGCCGGGGGGGGGTCGCGGAACTGTGACCGAAACCCCCCCCCGCGGTTGTTAAGCCCCGGGCCCACGCGGCGGGGGGACGCGGCCCACCCCGGGCGCCCCCCGCACCGGCACACCCGGCGGGGGGGGGTTGGTTATCTTCTCCCGTACCCGCCCCGGCGGTTTTGTGCTCCGAGGCCCGGAGGAGGCGGGGTCAGGCGCCGAACGCGGTCAGCGCCGCCTCTTCGAACGCCTTCAGATCATCCGGCTTACGACTGGTGACCAGCGTGTTCGGGCCGCCCGAGCAGACGACGACCTTCTCGTCGACCCAGGCGCCGCCCGCGTTGCGGATGTCCGTCTGGAGGCTCGGCCAGGACGTGAGAGTGCGCCCGCGCACGACGTCGGCCTCCACCAGCACCCAGGGCGCGTGACAGATCGCCGCGACGGGCTTCCCCGCCTCGAAGAAGCCCCGCACCAGGCCCACGGCGCCGTCGTCCAGCCGCAGCGCGTCCGGGTTCGCGACCCCGCCGGGCAGCACCAGCCCGTCGTACTCGGAGACCGACGCCTCGTCGACCGTCTGGTCCACGGGGAAGGTGCCCGCCTTGTCGAGGTGCTGGAACGCCTGCACGTTGCCGGGGCGCGTCGACACCAGCCGCGGTGTCCCGCCCGCGTCGCCGACGGCCTGCCACGGGTGGGTCAGCTCCACCTGCTCGATTCCCTCGTGCGCCACGAGAAAGGCGATCCGCATCGCGGCCACTCCCTTCCGGTGCTCGGTGTGATCGTCGCTCGGTGTGACGGTTGACTGGCCGACGGGTCCCCTCCGGGGGCGGGGTCATGCGCGGGAGCCGTCCGTCGTCCGCCGTGCGCCGTCGGCCGTCAGAGCTGGCGCTCGATGCGGATGGCCTTCTTCAGGTCCTCGTGGGCCTCGCGGCCCCTGCCCTCGTGCTGTTCCAGCAGGGCCGCGGCTATCGCGTCCAGCTTGTGCTGGAGCGCGTGCTCGGCGCGGCGCTCGGAGTTCTTCAGCAGGGCGAGCAGCAGCAGGTTGACGGCGGTCATCATGTCGCCGACGAAGATCAGCCAGTGTGCTGCCGCGCCCGCGAAGTGGATCACGACGAAGCCCGCGATCAGCAAGAGGCAGACCACGTAGAAGAAGGGGGAGGCCGTCACGTTGGAGGCCGTCTCGGAGAAGTTGTCGAAGCGCCCGCGTCGGTAGCCGCCACGGGCGGCTGGATGCTGCATCGTCATGAACCCCGGGTATCCCGCGCGGGCGGGATCATGGCCCGTCGCGCCGCGCCGTGGGCCGTGCCGTGGGCGCCGTACGGCCGCGGTGCGCGTACGCCCCGTGCGGGGTCGTCCTCACACGGGCGCCCCCGCCTCCGCCCCCGCGCCCTGGCGGCGGCGCGGTCCGGCGCGGAAGACCTGGCGCGTGTGCCAGTCCACGAACCGCGCGTCGACAGCCTCGGCCCCGCGCCGGGGACCGTGCAGCGGACGCCCCGCGAGGTCGGACACCTGGCTGCGCGCCGCCGCGCCGGACCCGGCGAACCCCTGGGACACGACGATGCGCAGACCGGGGTCCAGACCCAGCGCACCCTTGTCGAACAGCTTGTGGTGGAGGGCGCAGAGGCACAGCGCGTTGGAGAGATCGTCCGGCCCGCTGAACGCCCACCACCTGACGTGGGCCGCCTCCAGCCCGACGGGCCTGCCCCCGAGCGCTCCGTCGAAGCCGCAGAAGGCGCACGCGTTCTCGTACGCCTCCAGGACGCGGCGCCGCATCTCGACGGCACGCGCGCGGTCGCGTACGAGGCCCGTCGCGCGCACGGCCCAGGGCGCGGTCTCCAGATCGAGCCCGACGTCCGCCGCGATGTCCTCGTGCAGCGAGGCCGGGAAGTGGCAGGTGAGCAGCAGCCGCGCCAGCTCGGGCAGCAGCTCCGCGTCCTCGGCGAGCGCGGCCCGCAGCCCGGGCGCGAGCCGCCCGGCCGCGCCGCTCTCCCGCAGCGCGGTGATCCCGGAGCCCGGACTGCCCCCGCCGCTGTCCGTGCGCACCTCCCAGACGCCGTCCGAGGTGAGGTGGTGGAACGGATAGGCGGGAGTGGTGCCGCGCGGCGGGCCGTACTCCTCCAGGAGCGTCCGGAGGTCCCGCTCGACGTCCGAATAGCGCAGCGCGGCATCGGGATCCCGCTGATGCCGCCCCAGCGCGTACAGCATCAACAACGGCTTGTGCGGCGCCCGTTCACCACCCCGCGACCACTGCCGCAGATCCCGCACCTTCCCGATCCAGTCCATGAACGCGACTGTAACGGCGGGCACTGACACCGGCGCGGGACGGAGCGGGATGGTGCGGAACGGGCCGGTGCGGAACGGGCCGGTGCGGAACGGGGATGCGGGCCCGCCGCCGCTCCCCGGTCACCGCCGTGGGCGGCCCAGAGCGGCGTGCGCTTCGTCCAGGATGTGGCCGATCCCGGACGCCGCCTGCCGTGCCCGCGAGGCGTCGCCCTCGTCGGCGAGGGCCTCCAGTTCCCGGAAGCGCTCCGCCGACTGAGGCCGGCGGTGGATGTGGACGTAGACCGCCCACTGGGCGATGAACCGCTGGAGGGGAGCGAGATCGGCCCCCTCCAGCGACTGGACGGCGGCCAGATCCAGCTCTCGCGTGAACGCGGGCAGCGCGGCAGGGGCGGTCTGTGCGACGGACTCTCGCAGCGCCGTGACGGAAGCGGGCGGCTGGGCGATCAAGGGTGGTGTCAGCCGTCCGCCGGGGCGACCCCCACCGGGCAGCTCACGCCCGTGCCGCCGATGCCGCAGTAGCCGCCGGGGTTCTTGTCCAGGTACTGCTGGTGGTAGCCCTCGGCCGGGTAGAAGGCGCGGTCGTCGGCCGGGAGGATCTCCGTGGTGATCGTGCCGTGGCCCGAGCCGGTGAGGACCTGCTGGTAGGCGTCGCGGGACGCCTCGGCCGCCGACTGCTGGGCGGGGGAGTGGGTGTAGACGGCGGAGCGGTACTGGGTGCCGACGTCGTTGCCCTGGCGGAAGCCCTGCGTCGGGTCGTGGGACTCCCAGAAGAGCTTCAGGAGCGCTTCGTAGCTCGTTTTCGACGGGTCGAAGACGACGCGGACGGCCTCGGTGTGGCCCGTGAGCCCGGAGCAGACCTCTTCGTAGGAGGGGTTGGGCGTCGAGCCACCCTGGTAGCCGACGAGCGTCGTGAAGACGCCGTCCGCCTGCCAGAAGACGCGCTCGGCGCCCCAGAAGCAGCCCATGCCGAAGTCGGCCGTCTCCAGACCTTCCGGGTAGGGGCCCAGCAGCGGTGTGCCGAGGACCGTGTGCCGCTCCGGGACCGTGAAATCGCGTTCCGGGCGGCCCTTGAGCGCTTCGTCGGGGGTCGGGATGTGGTTCTTGTGGCGGCCGAACAGCATGGGTCGCTCCTGTTCGTGCTTCGGGTGTACGGCGTGGGCCGCCGTACCGCTGGTCAGGTGTGACGGGTGCCGGAGCCCGGCTCCGGCTTGTCCCGCTCCGGCTCGGTGGCGTTGGCCTCGGCGGTGGCGGTCGCCGTGGAGGTGGCGGTGGACGTCGCGGCGGCGCCCTCCGCCGCCGCCGCCGCGGGCGCCGGCACCTTCGCGCCGCCCGACGCCGCCCCGCCCGCCGCCGCGGCCGGTTCCTCGAAGTTCACCCTGTTCATGTGCCGGTTCATCGACTTCATCAGCATCCACACCGCGACGCCGATGACGGCGAAGACGAGAAAGCCGAGGACACCGGGCGTCACCTTGTTCTCGTCCAGCTCCTTCGCCAGGGGGACGAGCTGGACCATGGTCGTCTGCGTCGCGCTCATGACGTCAATTCTCCCGGATGCCCGCGAAGAGGTCATCCTCGGGGAGCGAGGTGGCCACGAGGGACTTCGCCAGCTCGTACTCCTCCGTCGGCCAGACCTCCCGCTGGACGTCCATCGGGACGCGGAACCAGCCACCGTCGGGGTCGATCTGCGTAGCGTGGGCGATCAGTGCCTTGTCGCGGATCTCGAAGAACTCCCCGCAGGGGATGTACGTCGTCAGGCTGCGCTCGCGGCCCATCTTCTCCCAGCGCTTGAGCCACTCCCCGTAGGGCGACTCCAGCCCGCGCGCCAGCAGCGCCTCGTGCAGCGCCTCGGTGCGCTGACGGTTGAAGCCCTGGTTGTAGTAGACCTTCAGCGGCTGCCAGACGGGACCGGCCTCCGGGTACTTCTCGGGGTCGCCCGCCGCCTCGAAGGCCGCCATCGTGATCTTGTGGGTCATGATGTGGTCCGGGTGCGGGTAACCGCCGTTCTCGTCGTAGGTGGTGATCACCTGCGGCTTGAACTCGCGGATCAGCTTCACCAGCCGCCCCGCCGCCTCGTCCACGTCCTGGACCGCGAAGCAGTCCTCGGGGAGCGGGGGCAGCGGATCGCCCTCGGGCAGGCCGGAGTCGACGAAGCCGAGCCACGCCTGCTTGACCCCGAGGATCTCGCGGGCCTCGTCCATCTCTTTCTTGCGGACCTCGTGAATGTGCTCCTCGACGTATTTGTCGCCCTGGAGCTTCGGGTTGAGGATGGAGCCGCGCTCGCCTCCCGTGCAGGTCGCGACCAGCACGTCCACCCCCTCGGACACGTACTTCGCCATGGTCGCCGCGCCCTTGCTCGACTCGTCGTCGGGGTGGGCGTGCACGGCCATCAGTCGCATCTGCTCAGTCAAGACTCGTTCCTCGTCAACTCGTCACGGCCCCGGTGTCCGGGCTACGCGGGCGGCTTCTATAGTGACTGAATCGGCACCCTGATGTATTCCCGACCACCCCTTGGAGAGGACCGGCGATGGCTGACAAGGAGCCTCCCGAGGGGCGTTACGGGCGGTACGGCCGCTCGGGCGACGACGATGACGCGCGCACCGACCGCAAGTTGAAGATCATCGGCGGGGTGCTGGGCGTCGCGATGCTCGGGCTCATCGGCTGGATCGGTGTCTCGTACGTCTCGGGGCAGGACGTCAGCGGCGAGTTGATCAAGTTCAAGGTCGTCTCGGACACTGCCGTCGAGGCCCACCTGGAGGTCCGCAAGGAGGCCGGTGCGGCAGGCGTGTGCACGCTGCGCACCCAGGAGGAGAGCGGCGCCGAGGTCGGCCGCAAGGACGTCCGGATCGGCGCGGGCGAGGACCGTCTCGACACGGTCGTCACGATCCGCACCACCAAGCCCGCGACCAGTGCCGAGCTGGTCGGATGCCAGTCGACGGCGCGTGGCTGACCAGTTACAGCCTGGTCCGACCTTCTTCCCTTTTCCGCCGGAATTGTTAGGCTCGTAGTTTCCGCCCGCCCATCAAGGCGCAGCCTCATGGGCAGGGCGTTGTTTATATTCCCAGTACCGACGAGGAGCACCTGTGACCCAGACCAGCGACAACGTCACCTGGCTGACCCAGGAGGCGTACAACCAGCTCAAGGCCGAGCTGGATTACCTGTCGGGTCCTGCACGCACCGAGATCTCCAAGAAGATCGAGGCGGCTCGCGAAGAGGGTGACCTCCGCGAGAACGGCGGGTACCACGCGGCCAAGGAGGAGCAGGGCAAGCAGGAGCTGCGTGTGCGGCAGCTCCAGCAACTGCTGGAGTCGGCGAAGGTCGGAGAGGCCCCGGCCGACACCGGTGTGGTAGCCCCCGGCATGGTCGTGACGATCGCGTTCGACGGTGACGAGGACGACACCCTCACCTTCCTGCTCGCCTCGCGCGAGTACGCGAGCACGGACGTCGAGACGTACTCGCCGCAGTCGCCGCTCGGCAGCGGCGTGAACGGCAAGAAGGTCGGTGCGGACGCGGAGTACGAGCTGCCCAACGGCAAGATGGCGTCGGTCAAGATCATGGACGCCAAGCCCTACCAGGGCTGACCGGGGCATACCAGGGCTGAAGACGCCCCCGGCCCCTTCACGGGCCTCTTTCACACCACGTGTGCCACGCACACCACGTACGCCCTGTACGCCAAGCACGCACTGAGGGGTCCCGGCTTCCGGCCGGGGCCCCTCGGCGCGTGTGCCCGGGCGGGTGGCGGGTGTGCCCGGGTGCGCGTGCGCGTCAGGAGGCCGCCTTGTACTTGCGGACCGCCAGCGTCCGGAACAGCGCGATGATCAGGACGGACCAGATCACCGAGGCCAGGACGGGGTGCTGCATGGGCCAGGCGTCCGGCACGGGATAGCCCGGCGGTATGTTGCCGAACAGCTCGCGGCACGCCTGGACCGTCGCGCTGAACGGGTTCCACTCGGCGATGTGCCGCAGGAACGTCGGCATGTTCTGGGACGGCACGAACGCGTTCGAGATGAACGTGAGCGGGAAGAGCCAGATGAGCCCGCCCGAGGTGGCCGCCTCCGGCGTCCGCACCGTCAGGCCGATGAGGGCGCCGATCCACGAGAAGGCGTAGCCGAGCAGGAGCAGCAGGCCGAAGCCCGCGAGCACCTTGCCGAAGTTCTCGTGGGTGCGCCAGCCGACGAGCAGCGCGACGACCGCCAGCACGACCAGCGTCAGGGCCGTCTGCGCCAGATCGGCGAGGGTGCGTCCGGTGAGGACCGCGCCCCGTGCCATGGGCAGGGAGCGGAAGCGGTCGATGAGGCCCTTGTGCATGTCGTCGGCTATGCCGGCGCCCGCGCCCGCCGTGGCGAACGTGACCGTCTGGGCGAAGATGCCCGCCATCAGGAACTCGCGGTATCCGGAGGAGCTGAGGCCCGAGCCGGGGACGCTGATGGAGCCGCCGAAGACATAGCTGAACAGCACCACGAACATGACCGGTTGGATGACCCCGAAAAGGACCATTTCGGGGATCCGGGTCATGCGGATCGCGTTCCTGCGGGCGATGACCAGGGAATCGCTCACACTGCTCACTTCGCCTGCTCCTTCTTCCGCTGCTGCTTCCCGGGCTTCTTCTTGCGGCCGCCCCGCGTGGCCCCGGCGGCCCCCGCCGCCGCCGCGGTCCCGTCTTCGCCCTCGCCGTTCTCACCGTTCGGTGCCTTGTCCTCCTCGGCCGCGTGGCCGGTGAGGGAGATGAAGACGTCGTCGAGGGTGGGGCGGCGGAGGCCGATGTCGTCGATCTCGACGCCTCGCGTGTCCAGTTCGCGGATGACCTCGGCGAGGAGCTTGGCGCCGCCGGTGACCGGGACCGTCAGCTTGCGGGTGTGGGGCTCGACGGCGACGGCGTCCTTGCCGGGGCCGTGCAGGCTGTGGCGGTCCAGGACGGCGCGGGCCGTGTCGATGTCCTCGGGCTCGTGCGCGACGACCTCGATGCGCTCGCCGCCCGTCTGGGCCTTGAGCTGGTCCGAGGTGCCGCGTGCGATGACCCTGCCGTGGTCGACGACGGCGATGTCGTGGGCCAGGCGGTCGGCCTCCTCCAGATACTGCGTGGTGAGCAGCAGTGTGGTGCCGCCGGAGACCAGTTCCTCGATGACCTCCCACAACTGCTGTCTGTTGCGCGGGTCCAGGCCCGTGGTCGGCTCGTCCATGAACATGACGGGCGGGCTGACGACGAGCGCGGCGGCGAGGTCGAGACGGCGGCGCATGCCGCCGGAGTAGGTCTTGGCGGTGCGGTCGGCGGCATCGGCGAGGTTGAAGCGCTCCAGCAGCTCCACCGCCCGCTTCTTCGCGGCCCGCGCGGACATCTGATAGAGCTGCCCGACCATCTGGAGGTTCTCGCGGCCGGTCAGATACTCGTCGACGGCGGCGAACTGGCCGGAGAGGCCGATGGAGCGGCGCACCTCCGTCGGCTGCTTGAGGACGTCGATCCCGGCGACGACGGCCTTGCCGCTGTCGGGCTGGAGGAGAGTGGTGAGCACGCGCACCGCGGTGGTCTTGCCCGCGCCGTTCGGCCCGAGCAGGCCGAGCACGGTGCCTTCGGGTACATCGAGATCGACACCGTCCAGTGCCCTTACGTCGCCGAAGGTCTTCACCAGACCCTCGGCGTAAATGGCGCCTGGCATACAGGAACTCCCAGTGTTGTGGAGTGGCATCAGGTGAGATTTTAGGCTTGCCGGGAATATCCGGCATGCGAAACGGTTGCTGCCCCGGTGGGGCAGCAGTATGTGGTGACGCGATGTATCGCGTCAAGGGATTCACGACAGTCGCGAATACTCAGACGCGAACGATCAGGCGTGAACGCTCAGGAACGCTCAGACGCGGGGGCTCCGGCGCCGGGCCGCCGCCCCGCCTACGCGGGGCGTCCCATGGCGGCTCAGCTCATCACCGTGTACCCCGCGGCACGCAGTGACGAGGCGACCTCGACGCAGTGCTCCGGTCCCTTGGTCTCCAAGTGCAGCTCCACCTCCGCCTCGTCGAGCCCGAGCCGCGGGTCGGTCCGTACATGGCTCACATCGAGGACGTTAGCGTCGGCCACTGACAATTCCCCGAGAAGCGCCGCCAGCGCCCCCGGCCGGTCCGTCAGCCGCAGCCGCAGCGACAGATAGCGGCCCGCGGCGGCCATGCCGTGCCGCAGCGTCCGCTGCATGACCAGCGGATCGACGTTCCCCCCGGAGAGCACGGCGACGACCGGACCCTCGAACGCCCCCGGCTCGGCCAGCAGCGCGGCGACCGGACTCGCGCCCGCCGGTTCCACGACGAGCTTGGCCCGCTCCAAGCACAGCAACAGCGCGCTGGACAGGGCGTCTTCGGACACCGTACGGACCTCGTCCACAAGGTCGCCAACGATTTTGAACGGCACGTCCCCAGGGCGTCCCACCTTGATGCCGTCGGCCATCGTCGAGACCGAATCCAGCGCGACGGGCCTGCCAGCGGCCAGCGAGGGGGGATACGCGGCGGCGCCCTCCGCCTGCACGCCGACGATCCGCACGTCGGGCCGCAGCGCCTTCACCGCGACCGCGATCCCGGCCGCGAGCCCGCCGCCGCCGATGCCGACGACGATGGTGCGCACCTCGGGGCACTGCTCCAGGATCTCCAGGCCGAGGGTGCCCTGGCCCGCCACCACGTCGGGGTGGTCGAAGGGGTGGATGAAGACGGCGCCCGTCTCCCGCGCGTACTCCTGCGCCGCGCGCAGCGTCTCGTCGACGACCTGGCCGTGGAGGCGTACGCGCGCGCCGTAGTCACGCGTCGCCGCGATCTTCGGCAGCGGGGCGCCCTGCGGCATGAACACCGTGGAGCGCACCCCGAGCAAGGTGGCCGCCAGTGCGACGCCCTGCGCGTGGTTGCCCGCGCTCGCCGCCACCACGCCCCGCGCGCGCTCGGACGCCGTGAGCCCCGAGATGCGCACATACGCGCCGCGCAGCTTGAAGGAGCCCGTGCGCTGGAGGTTCTCGCATTTGAGGTGGACGGGGGAGCCGATCAGGGAGGTGAGGTGGCGGCTGCCTTCCAGCGCGGTCATCCGGGCGACCCCGGAGAGCGTCTTCTGCGCGGTGCGCACGTCGTCGACGGAGACGACGGGGAGCGCGGGGGCGGCGGAGGCGGAGAGGGCGGAGGTGGCGAGGGCGGGGGTGGTGCCCTCGGTGGGACTCGGGACCATGGCGCCAGTCTGGCAGTACGGCGTACGGGAGGCGCGCGCAGCCTCTTGCTCGTCACTGGTTCGTGCAGTGGCGGTACGGCCGGGGGAGCGGGCGCGTACTCTGTGCCCCACACACATTGGTGTAGCGATGTGGAACCCTGGAACTCTTCGATCTTTCCCAAGACTTCCCAAAGAAGCGAGCATCCCGGCCATGCCCACGCACCCGGACATGACGACAGACATCATGACAAACGACGCCGAAGCAGACGCCGAAATCGACGTTGACGCCGGAGTCGCCGCCGCGCACCCGGCCGCGACGGGCGAGGAGCACGCGGGCGGCGCCGTCCTCGACGCGATGCAGCACCAGGTCGCGGTCTTCGCGAGGCGCGCCGAGCAGACCCGCCTCGGCGGGGTCGGCCAGGCCCGCAACTCCATGGACCGCGCGGCGTATCTGCTCCTCAACAGGCTCGACCAGGAAGGCCCGATGGGCGTCAAGGCGCTCGCGGCCGGGATGGGCATCGACTCCTCCACCGTCACCCGCCAGGTCGCGCCCCTGGTCGACTCGGGCCTGGTCAAGCGCACCTCGCACCCCGAGGACGGCCGCGCCGTCGTCCTTCAGCTCTCGCCCCGTGGCGCGGCCCGTCTGGAGCAGGTGCGCGCCTCGCGGCGCGATCTGATGGCGCTGCTGACGGAGGAGTGGAGCGAGGAGGAGCGGGAGTCCTTCTGCACCCTGCTCACCCGCTTCAACACCTCGCTGCTGGGCATCCACCCGTCGACCACCCCGGGCCCGCCCGCCTCTTGATTTGATCAGCGCGCCTGCCGTCCTATGGGCGGAGGAGGCGCGCAGTGCGAGAGCGGCGGGCACGACAAGAGCGCCGCCGAGCCCGGGAGTTCGAGGCATTCGTCGCGGGTGCGGCAGGCCGGCTGCTGCGTGCCGCCACGCTGCTCACGGGCGAGCCCTCCGGGGCCGCGCCCGAGGCGGAGCGGCTGCTCGTCGCCGCGCTCGCGCACACGTACGCGGACTGGGACCGCCTCCGCGGCGAGGACCCGTACGACCGCACCCGTCAGGAACTCGCCGCCCGCTTCGCGCACGGCGCCTGGCGCTACCGCCGCTCGCGCGGCGGCCTCCTCGGCGCGCTGCCCCCGCAGGAGCGCCTCGTCGTGGTGCTCAGGCTGCACGAGGGCGTGGCGGAGGAGCAGACGGCGGCAGGGCTCGGGCTCCCCGTGGAGCGGGTGCGGGTGCTGTGCACGCGGGGGATGGCGACGCTGCTGAGCGCCGGGCCCGCGGCGGGCGCTGGACCTGGCGATGGCACGGTGCGGAGGCGTCCGCCCGACCGAGGGCCCGGAGCCGGGGGTTCCGCCGTGGAGCGCGGGCCTGGTGCCGGACGTGACGTGGAGGGCGTGGCATGAGGCTGCCCGACCGCAAGGAGACCGAGGTACGGCGGCTGCTCGACGGCGGCCCGCTGCCGGTGCCGCCCGACCTGGCCGAGCGCGCCCTCGTCCGGGGCGAGCGCCTGCTGCGGCGGCGGCAGGTGGTGCTGCTCGTGACATGGGCGGTGCTGCTGGGCGCGCTGCTCGCCTTCACCTTCTGGGCGGTGCTGGCCGAGCCCTGGACGGCCCCTCCCTCGCGCACGACGCCGCCGCTGGGCTGGTGACGGGCGGTACGCGTACGGGCTCGGTGACGGGTGGGCCGCCCGTACGGGGTCGTTCCGTACGGGCGGCCGTCAGGCCGGGTCCGTCAGGCCAGGGCCTGGGACAGGTCCGTCAGGAGGTCGTCGGCCGATTCGAGGCCGACGGAGAGGCGGACCAGGTCGGCCGGGACCTCCAGGGCCGAGCCGGCGGCCGAGGCGTGCGTCATCCGGCCCGGGTGCTCGATCAGGGACTCGACGCCGCCCAGCGACTCGCCCAGCGTGAAGAGCTCGGCGTTGTCGCAGACGCGCACCGCCGCCTCCTCGCCCGCCGAGACGCGGAAGGAGACCATGCCGCCGAAGGCCCGCATCTGCTTGGCAGCCGTCTCGTGGCCCGGGTGCGAGGGCAGGCCCGGGTAGTAGACCTGGGACACCTTCGGGTGGGCGCGCAGCATCTCGGCGACGCGGGTCGCGTTCGCGCTGTGCCGGTCCATCCGTACCGCCAGGGTCTTGATGCCGCGCAGCACCAGCCAGGCGTCGAAGGGGCCGGCGACCGCGCCCATGGCGTTCTGGTGGAAGGCGATGTCGGAGGCCAGCGCCTCGTCGTTCACGACGAGGGCGCCGCCCACCACGTCCGAGTGGCCGCCCATGTACTTCGTCGTCGAGTGGACGACGACGTCGGCGCCCAGTGCCAGCGGCTGCTGGAGGTAGGGGCTCGCGAAGGTGTTGTCCACCACGAGGCGGGCCCCGGCCTCGCGGGCGACGTCCGCGACGGCGGCGATGTCGGTGATGCCCAGCAGCGGGTTGGAGGGGGTCTCGACCCAGACGGCCTTCGTGCGGTCGCGGAGCGCGGCCCGTACGGCGGCGGGGTCGGCGGAGTCGGCGACGGACCACTCGACGCCCCACCGCTCGGCGACCTTGGCGAAGAGGCGGAAGGTGCCGCCGTACGCGTCGTTCGGGATGACCACGTGGTCACCGGGGACGAGCAGCGTACGCAGGAGGCAGTCCTCGGCGGCCATGCCGGAGGCGAAGGCGAACCCGCGCCGCCCGCCCTCCAGCGCGGCCAGGTTCTCTTCCAGGGCCGTGCGTGTCGGGTTCGCCGAGCGGCTGTACTCGTAGCCGCCGCGCAGCCCGCCTACCCCGTCCTGTTTGTAGGTGGACACCTGGTAGATGGGCGGTACGACCGCGCCTGTCGCGGGATCGGCCGCCTGACCGGCGTGGATCGCGAGGGTTTCGAAGTTCTCGAAGCTCTGGTGGCTCATGGGCCCGAGACTAATGCGCCGTACGGTGGAGGCAGGCCGCGCGCGTCCGATCCGCGCCGCCGTCGTACGCGGGCGGGGCACGGGGCACGTGTGCGCCCCCGCATCCGTTCCCTCTACGTCCCCGTATACGGCCCCGTACACGTCCGCGTCCGCCCCGTATCCGCCCGTATTCGTTCCGTACTCGTTCCGCGTCCGCCCGTACAGCGCCCCCACCAGGGAGAACCACCGTCATGGAAGCCCTCCTTCTGCTGATCGTTCTCGCCGCAGTCGTCGGTGTCGTGATCGTTCCGGCCATGCGCCGCCGCAGGCTCCAGCGAGAGGGATCGCGGGGCCTGCTCCAGGCGTCCGACCCGACCTCGGGCCACGGCTTCGTGCCCGTCGAGCAGCTCGACGTACGGCTGCCGGGGCCCGACCGCGAGCTGGTCGACGCGCTGGAGGAGACCCAGCGGTCCCAGGACTGGCAGCCGGTCGCGCGGCTCCTCGCCTTCACCGGGGACGAGTGGGAGCTGCGCTGGCAGCGGGTGCAGTCGCTGGCGGGGGCCGCCGCGATGGAGCTGGCGCGGTCGCGGGCCGCGGGCGTCGGCACGGAGGACGCGGACGGCGCGGGCGGCGGCGCGGACGGCGGTGTCTCGTTCAGCAAGGGCCCCGGTGCGCGGGACGCGCGCTGGCTGCGCGAGTGGCGTACGCGGGAGCCCAAGGACCCGGGCGGCGCGCAGGTGTACGCGCAGTTCCTGGTGTGGCAGGCGCTGGCCGACCCCTCCTCGGCCGACCACCGCATCGTCCTGGAGGAGGCCCGCAACGTCTGCCACGAGGCGGCGGCCCTCGCCCCCGCCGACCCGACCCCCTTCATCACCGAACTGTTCATCGCCCGGCACCTGAGCTACCGGCGGGCCGACTTCGAATCGCTGTGGTCCACGGTCCGGCGCCACGCGCCGCACCACATGGGCGCGCACCTGGCCGCACTGCCCTACTGGTCGGCGAAGTGGAGCGGCTCCCGGGCCGACGCGGACGCCTTCGCGCAGACCGCCGCGGCCCAGGCGCCCGAGGGCACGCTGCTGCCCGCGCTGCCGCTGTTCGCGATGTACGAGCACCTGCCCGAGGTCAACATGGTGCGCGGCCTCTACCAGAGCGCGGAGATCGAGCGGGCCATCGAGGCGGCGGAGTTCGCCGTGGACCAGGTCGAGGACGACCACCCCGTACGGCCGCACGTCCTGCACCTGCTGGTCTGCTTCCTGGTGCGCGCCGAGCGGTACCAGGAGGCGATGGAGGCGCTGCACGCCGTCGACGGGTATGTGGGCGCGCTGCCGTGGGTGGACTCGGGCAGCCCGGCCGCTGAGTACGCGGCGTACCGGGCGCTGGCGGTCGCGGGCTGGGAGGCGACGGGCGGGGCGCCGGCGCAGCAGCCCCCGGCGTTCTGAACGCGCCCCCGCGCCCCTCGGCGCGCGGGTGGTGCTTTCGCGGCGCGGAAAGGTGAGTGCACCGAGAGACGAGCATGCCGCGCGCACGGTCGGTCTTGCATGGCGTGAAGCCGGGTACGCGCTGCGGGCCGGGCGCGTTCATGCGCCCGTGAGGGCCGGTTTCGCTGGTCGCACGCGTCTCATCGGTGCCGTCGATCTCGCCGGTCTCATCGGTCTCATCGGTCTGTAGGCGGTCTGTGGCCGGTCCGTGGCTGTGCGGAGGGGTACGTGTCGAAGGTTCCCAACAGGGCGCTGCGGCAGCTCGTCGACGAGGCGAGGTGGGGGACGGCTCAGCTCGCCCGCGCCGTGCGGCGCGTGGCCGCCGAGCACGACAAGCACAGCGGGGAGTTCACCTGCGACCCCTCCACCGTGTCCCGGTGGTTCGGCGGCACCCAGCCCCACCCGCAGGCCGCGACGTACCTGCTCGAAGCGCTCTCCCGCAGGCTCCGGCGTCCCGTCACCGCGCACGAGGCGGGGCTGACCCGCGCGCCGGCGCCCGTACTCGACCTCTCCTGGGAGAGCGATCCCCTGCGGAAGCTCTCCTGGCTCACGAGCGCGGAACTCGACGCCGGACAGCGCCGTTTACTCAGCTCCGGGACATTCAACTACGCCGCGCTCGACCCCTCCACCGCGTGTGCCCCACGCCCGGCGCGCCAAGGGGATCGGGGAGACCGGACAGGTGGGGAACGCGGGTGCCGGGGCGCCGGGCAGGCGGCGGTGGAGCAGCTCGACGCCATGACGCGGATGTACGCCGCCGCAGTCGCCCAGCACGGCGGCCCCCCTGTCCGCAGCTCGCTCGCCGCCTACCTCGCGCACACCGCGACGCCCCTGCTCAGGACCTGGTCGGCGACGGAGGCGCGCTCGCAGCTCATGGCCGCGACGGCGCAGCTCGTCCTGCTGCTCGGGAACATCTGCGTCGACGGGGGAGACGACGCGTCGGCGCAGCACTACCACCACACGGCGGCCCGTCTCGCGGACGACGCCGACGACGGGACCACCCTCGCGATCGCTCTGCGCACCATGGCCAGCCATGCCCACGACCTCGGTCACCACACGTCCAAGGTGCTGCACCTGGCAGAACACGCCACCCGCATGGCCCGGCACGCCCCGCCCCCGGCCAGGGCCTACACCCTGACCCAGCTCGCGGTCATGCAGGCGCACCACGACCGCCGGAGTGCCCTGGCCACCTTCACCCGTGCGGAACGCCTCTACACCAGTACCGCGCCCTCGGGGCCTTTCACCAGTTATCCCATAGGCGGACTGCATTACCAGCGCGCCGAGATGCTCGCCACGATCGGGGATTCCCAGGGCGCCACCCGTGCGCTGATCGCCTCATTGGGCAACCGCGCCGCAGAGGAACGTCTGGCCTCCGCGCTCACTCGGGCCCGCCTCGGTGAAACCCTGTTCCGGCTGGGCCATCTCGACCGCGCGCTCACGCACCCCACCTCTCCTTCGGCCTCGGGCCCCACTACTGCCTGGGCGCGCACCTGGCCCGGGAGGAACTCCGCGTCGTCCTGGGCACGGTCAGCAGGCGCATGCCGGGACTGCGCCTCGCCGTGGACGAGGCGGCGCTGGAATGGGACTGGACGTCCCTGGTCGAGGCGCTGCACACCATCCCCGTCACCTGGTAATCCGGCAGGAGGATCCCCACGATGCGGTCAGCATCCGACGCGACGACCCCGACCAGCACAAGCCGAAGCCGACCTTCCGGAAACGGGGGCACCGCCACCATCGACGGGGCCCTCATCGGCATCGACCACATCCGGATGCAGGTCGGCAACGCACGCCAGACGACCCACTTCCTCAGCACGGCCTTCGGGATGACCCTGCGCGCCTACCGAGGCCCCGAGCACGGCTACCGCGACCACGCCGAGTACCTGCTCGAAGCGGGCCGCGTCAGGCTGCTCGTCACCGGGCCAGCGGCGCCCGGCTCGGCCGCCGCCGCATGGGTACAGGCGCACGGCGACAGCGTCAGCGACATCGCCTTCACCACCCGCGACGTCGACCGCCTCTACGCCCACGCGACGGAGAACGGCGCGCACCCGTACGAGGCCCCCCGCGACCGCACCGACGACCACGGCACCGTACGCACGGCGGCGATCGGCACCTACGGGGAACTGCGGCACACGTTCGTCGACCGCAGCCGCTATCCGGGAGAATTCCTCCCCGGCTTTGTCGGTACCGGCCCGCTGCCCTCCCAGGCGCCACCCGTGTTCGAGGACATCGACCACACCGTGGGCTGCGTCGCCCAGGGCGAACTGGACGAGTGGATCCGGTTCTACGAGGCGGCGCTGGGATTCTCGTCGTTCGCCGAATTCACCAGCGACGACATCTCCACCGAATACTCGGCGCTGATGAGCACCGTCGTCGCCGACGGCACCGGCCGCATCAAACTGCCGCTCAACGAGGCGGCCCCAGGGCGTCGGCGGTCGCAGATCGACGAATTCCTGGAGTACCACCACGGTCCGGGCGTGCAGCACATAGCCCTGAACACCCCGGACATCCTGGCCGGCGTCGACATCCTGCGGGAGCGCGGCGTCACCTTCCTGCCCATTCCACCGGCGTACTACGACGATCCGGCGCTGGCCGACAGGTTCGGCGACATCCGCGTACCGGTGGCCGAATTGCGCAGCCGCGGAATTCTCGTGGACCGCGACGAGGAGGGCTATCTGCTCCAGATCTTCACCACGCCCCTTCTCGACCGCCCCACGATGTTCCTGGAACTCATCGAACGCAACGGCGCCACCGGATTCGGCAAGGGGAACTTCAAGGCGCTCTTCGAAGCCGTCGAGCGGGAGCAGGACCGACGGGGAAATCTGTGATCTCCCCGCCGGCGGACTCTTCGACGGGCCCGCCAGGAGTCGTGATCGGCGCGAGCCTGGCCGGATGCCTCGCCGCTGCCGGCCTCGCCGACGTCACAGGCGAGGTCCTCCTCGTCGAGCGGGACAGGCTGCCGACCGCGCCACGGCCGAGGCCCGGCATCCCCCAGGGCCGGTTCCCCCACCTGCTGCTCCCGGCCGGTGTGCGCGGCCTCGACGCGCTGCTGCCCGGCATCATCGAGGAGCTGACCGCCGCGGGCGCGGCCCCGGTCTCGATACCGCGGCAGGTCCACGTCCTGACCCCGTTCGGCTGGTTCCCGTCCTTCCCGTCCTCCCCCTCCTCCGAACTCGGCGCCCTCGCGTGCTCACGGTCCCTGCTCGACCACCATGTCCGCGCCCGGGTGCTGCGCGATCGCCGCGTCACGGTGCTCGACCACACCGCCGCGACGGGTCTGGGCATCGCCGGGGGCCGGGCGCGGTCCGTGCTCGCGCGGGAGCGCGGCACCACCACGTCGAAGGAGATCCCGGCGGCCGTCGTCGTCGACGCGGGCGGCCGTCGCTCGCTCACCCCGGAGTGGCTCGGGCGGGCGGGCTACACGGGCCGCCCTCCGCGACAGATCGACGCGGGCGTCAGCTACGCCGTCCGCGCGTACCCGCCGACACCAGGACATGAGCACGCCAAGCACGTCGTCCACCTCCAGGCGGCGCCGCCCGACGAGCTGACCTTCAGCATCCTCGTCCCCGCCGAGGACGGCACCCGCCAGGCCGGTATCGGCACGGTGCGCCCGTGGGCCGCGCCCCGCACCGCCGACGAGTTCACGCGGGCGCTGTCTCGGCTGCGCGACCCGGCGGTGGGCGACGCGCTGCCCCCCGACGGCGCCCCCGCCGGTTCCGTCCGCACCTTCCATCCGGGGCCCAGCCGCTGGAACCGGTTCGACCGCTGGCGGGACTGGCCGGACGGGCTGATCGTCCTCGGCGACGCGCTCTGCACGCTGAACCCCGTCTACGGGCAGGGCATGTCCGTCGCCGTTCAGCAGGCACTCGCCCTGCGGCACGCGCTCCGCACGCCGAAGCCACGGTCGAACGTCTACCGCCGCATCCGCCGCGACCTCGCCCGCGCGGTGCGGCCCGCCTGGACCATCTCCGGCACCGAGGACTGGCGCTTCCCCCACACCACAGGGCACACCAGCCCCTTCAGCGCCCTGACCCACCGGGTCCTGGACCACCTGCTGTCCACCGCGATGACGGACCCCGCCCTGGCCCGCCACCTGGCCGAGGTCTTCGCCCTCACCCGACCCCCCACCTCCCTGGCCGGCCCCACCGTCCTCCGCGCGGTGGCGGCGAGGCGGATCCGGGGAGCGAGGCGGATCCGGGGAGCGGCGCGGGAGTGAGGGCGCCCTCATGTTCCAGCGCTGCCGGAGAATCGTCAGAGGGCTCCCAGGTCCACGCTGACGGAGAAGGGCGCGGCAGCCTTGATCGCGCCGGTGAACATCTCGCCGTCCCGGTAGACCTTGGTGGCCGGGTCGAGAACGTAGGTGTAGATGATGGGGACACCGGTGGCGGCTTGTTCGATCCGCCAGTAGAAGGGGATGCCGGACTTGGCGTACTGGTCCACCTTCACGATCCGGTCGGTGGTCTCCGCCCGGTAGACGGTGACGTCCGGACGCCGGTTGGTGAGCGGCACGTCCTGGAGGCGGACGTCGAAGTCCGTGTCGGCGTTCCAGTCCGGGCCCGCGGCGGCGTCCAGGGCATTGGCCAGGATCCGGGCCAGCCGGTTGTGCCGTTCGGACGCGCTCGGGCTCACGACGACCATCCCGTCCACGACCTCGATGCCGGCACACTGCTCCTCGGACCAGGAGTCGTACTGCTCCGCGCTGATCTGTGTGTGCATCCACGCGGGTGCCACCATCTCGGCGGTCATGGTGTCCCTCCTTCGAGGAGCCCTGACAGGTCCGGCGCTGCTGGTCGGCGACGCTGGGCTCAGCCTACTGCTCCGTGCTGCCGGGGCGCCCGGTCCGGAAGACGGTGGTCAGGCCACGGTCGACGCGGAGGGACCGTGTGCCGTCGGCGCCGTCGAGGGAGCCGGTTCCGTTCGCGTGTCCTCACCCACCCCGGCGACCTCGACGTGGCTGCGGGTTCCCCAGTGGCTGATGCGGTGGCAGGTGGCCAGCGCGTAGAAGTACAGGGGGCGCAGGACCACCGCGCGCCAGGCCGTGGCCAGGGGGGCGAGGGCGAAGAGCAGGAGCATCTGGTGGAGGCGCATGTCGGTGCGGTGGACGGTGAACAGGCGCAGGGCCATCAGGTAGCTCATGGCGCCGCCGATGAGCAGACCGGCCGTGACGAAGGCCCCCGCGTGGGCGCGGAGGCCGGGGTCGGCGAGCACCGCGACGGGGATCGCGATGCCGAGGGCCATATGGACGTACTCGGCGATCGTGGACCAGAAGACGATGCCGGTCAGCGGCATGTACCGCAGCCACCACAGGTGCCGGACGGTGGTGCCGCGCATCCAGCGCATCTGCTGCCGCAGATAGTGGGACCAGCGCTCCGGGGCCAGGGTGAAGACCAGCGAGGACGGCTGGTGGACGGCGTCCCCGGCGAGGAGCCCGTAGAAGGTGAGCATCGAGTCGTCGTTCATCTGCATGGGACGGCCGCGGAACGTCTCGTGCTCGTACACCCCGGCGGCGTCGCGGACGATGTCCGCGCGGTAGAAGGCGAGCGTGCCGGAGTTGATGGTGACGCGGCCCAGGACGGACTGGGCGCTGCGCAGCCCTCGGGTGAAGGGGAGGTAGAGGAGGTTGGTCATCCGGGTCAGGGCGTTGGTGTCGTGGTTGAGGACGACGACCTGTCCGGCCACGGAGGCGACCTTCGGGTCGGCGAAGGGCTTCAGGCCCTCGGCGACGGCATCGGGGTCGAGGACGGAGTCGCTGTCCAGGGTCACGAAGACATCGGCGTCGTCGGTGGCCAGCACGTGCATCTGCGCGTGCCGCTTGCCCCGGTTGGGGGTGCGGTCCCAGGTGACGTCCACGCCGCGAGCCCGCGCGCGGTCGAGGAGTTCGGCGCGCACGTCGTCGTACGTCATCGGGGTGCCGTCCGCGTGGACGGAGCCGTCGTCGACGACCCGGACGCGGCCGACCGGCCTGGACTGGACGAGGACGGAGTGGAGGCAGGCGCGCAGGGCGTCGGGGTCCTCGTTGTAGACGGGGACCTGCACCGTCACCCGCAGCCGGTCGAGCGCCGCCTGCTCGTCGGCCGAGGCTTTCCTCGGGCGCTCCAGCCAGGACAGCGGCGCCCACCACAGCAACAGGAACGACACCAGCCACGGCACCACCATGCCGCTTGTGCCACCGGCGAGCGCCGCGACGGTGGAGTAGACGTGCGCGATGCCCCACGCGAGGAAAGCGGACAGCGGGACCGCGCCCAGCACGATGGCCCAGAGGGAGGAGACGTGCCAGGCGCGGGGCAGCGGCGCCACCCCTGGCCACCGCTTCGGCACACGCCGCCGCCCTGCGGAAACCGCTCTCGCAGGGCCTTCCGAGGTGCCGGTCACCGTTCCAGCGGGCCTTTGCCGCGTCGGAACGAGGTTCTGGTCAGCACCACACCGGCCAGCACGGCGACAACGCTGAGGACCACCAGCCACATCTGGCCCGTCGCCAGCCCCGTCGCCGCGAGCGTGCCCCCAGGCCCCGTGATCGATCCGTACGGCATTGCTCCTCCTCGGGGCGCGAATGTGCTTTGTTGTTATTTATAGGCAACCAGGGGCAAGTCGGGGCACTTCGGTGCCTCCATGTGGGCGTACGGGCCGCCCCCCGCCGCGCGCCGCCGCGTCTCACGGCTACGCACGCCGCGTCTCACGGGGGAGCAGGCCGTCGCCGCGGCGCACCGCACCCGGCAGGACTTCTACGCCGCCACGCTCAAGGACTGGGACCCTTACGAGCAGCGGGAGTTCGCCCGCCTGCTCACCAAGTTCGTACGGTCCCTGGACGACGCCGACCGGGACCGAACCGACCGGGACCGAACCGGAAGGGACCGGCACGCCGGGTCCGACGCCGCGCACACGCTCAGCGGAGTGCCGCCGGTGCGCCGTCGGGGACGGGGTCCGCGTCCGGGCGCGGGGTGTTCGTGTAGCGGCCGAGGAACTCGCGGATCTCCCGGGCGACCAGCTCCGGGGACTCGTACGGGGCGAGATGCCCCGCGTCCGACAGGAAGACCAGCCGGCCACCGGGCATCGCGCGGACGTCGGCGATCAACTTGTCCTGCGGGGCGATGGTGTCTCTGCCGCCGATGACGTAGCACGTCGGCACGGCGATCCCGGACAGCTCCCCGTACATGCTCGTGTAAGCACCGCCACCGGGTCCGAGCCAGCTTCGCCAGAACCGCTCTGTGACGGCTTCCGTCATCGTGCGCACGACGTCGGTCGTCCTGCTCGGGTCCAGCGAGATGGCCCCGACGGCCTCCGTGATGGCTTCGACGTCACGGAAGGCCCCGTAGAACCGTTCGATGACCGGATCGCCCGCCTCCGTACCGCCCGCGTTCCACGGCATGAGCGCCATGGCCGCGAGCACCTGCCCTGGCCGGTCGAGCGCGATCCGCACGCTGAGCGCGCCGCCGAAGGAGAGGCCGGCGAGGGCGAAGCGTTCGAGGCCCAGCTCGTCGCAGGCGTCGGTCACCGTTCCGGCGATCCGCGCGAGGCTCGATCCGTCGGCGGGCGCGTGGCGGGAGCCCGCGTGGCCCGGCAGGTCCATGAGTACGAGGCGATGGCCTTCGAGCAGGGGTGCCACCCCGGTCCAGCACTGGAGCGAGCACCCGAGTCCGGGCAGCAGAACGATCGGGACCGGCCCGTCTCCCCGCTCTTCGTAGTGGATACCGTTGTCCGTCCTCGGCATGGGATTCCTCCGTGTGTGACGTGATCCGGGGCTGTCATCCGTCGTCGGCCGCCGCGCGGGCGGATGTCGCGAGCGGGTGTCGCGAGCGGGCGTCACGCCGCTACCGCAGCGACAGGCTCGCGCGCAGTGAGGCGAGCAGATCCACCACCTCGGAGGGCCCGGCAGCGGTGCCGTAGACGTAGAAGTCCGGGCGGACCAGCACGGCCACGGCGCCGGACTCCTCCAGCCAGTCGCGCAGCGCCCGGCCCTCTTCCTGGACCCCCTCGGCGCCGACCACGACGGACCGCAGCCCGATCGCGCGCTCCAGGTCCGCGATGGCCGCTGCCGTCGCCGCGTCCGGTTCGACGAGGCTGAACAGGGTGAACCCGCGGCCGAGCACGTCGTCGGACCGCTCGGTCTTCCCGCCGCCCGTCCGCAGAAGGGGCTGTACGGCCAGGTGACCGGCCAGCGGCTGTCCGTCCCGGAAGCCCGCGCCGACGGGCGGCTCGAACGGCGGCGGAAGCTCCGTCGCCGACCGCATCTCCGCACGCCGCCGCGCCGCCCGCACGGGGTCGGTCTCGCAGACGACGGTCCCTACCCGCACCGACTCCTCGATGTAGCCGATGACCTGCGGCCTCCGCGAGAGCGTGTACAGGTCCAGCAGCTTCGGGTCCGCGGCGCCGGTCAGCACGAGGTCGAGCATCCAGCCGAGGGTCGCGGCGTCCCGGATACCGGAGCTCATGCCCTGCCCGAGGAACGGCGGCATGACGTGCGCGGCGTCACCGGAGAGCAGGACGGAGCGGTGGCGGAACGTATCGGCCACGAGGGAGCGGAACTGGTAGACGGTCTGCCGGATCAGCTCCCCCTCCCGCGGACCGATCCACGGCCCGAGCAGCTTCCAGACGCGTTCCGGCCGCACCATCTCGGCGGGGTCGTCGCCGTCGACGAGCATGAACTCCCAGCGGAAGTAGCGCTGAGCCACCCGGCCCATGTGGTTCGGCCTCGCGGGGTCGAGCACCTGGCCGGTGTCCGGGATGTCCAGGACCGGGGCGCCGGTCCTGGGCCGGACGTCGACGACCAGCCAGTCGCCCCGGAAGCCGAGATCCTCCGTCGGAATGCCGCAGAGCGTGCGTACCGCGCTGTTGGCGCCGTCAGCGCCGACCACATGGCGGGCGGTGAGGACGCCGCCGTCCGCCAGCGTCGCCACCACGTGCCCGGCCTCCTGGCGCAGGCCGACCAGCTCCGCGCCGAAACGGACGTCCACCGTGGGCGCTCCGCGGACCGCCGCGTCCAGGACCTCTTCGAGTTCCGGCTGGTAGAAGTGGTACGACGCGTCCCACCCGGAGGGCGCGGCCCATTCCCTCGGCAGACGAGAGAGCACGCTTCCGTCGGGATCGAGGAATTCGTACGCACGAGCCGGCTCGGCGATGCGCCGTACCTCGTCGGCGATTCCCAAAGACTGGAAGACGCGCATGATCTCGTGGTCGAAGTGTCCGGCCCGCGGCGTCTCGTAGCGCCCGACCCGCCGTTCGCACACCAGCACGCGGTGCCCCGACGCACCCAGGAGCGCAGCCAGGGTCTGACCGACCGGGCCGTACCCGACGATGAGGACGTCCGCGTCCACGGCATCGGCAAGCTTCATGTGTCCCAACCCTTTGTCCCAACCCTTCGATTGCGCCGCAGAGCGCCTCAGGTGGCGTCGATGTCCAGGACGATCCGGCCGCGCGCGCGGCTGTCGTCGTGGAGCGTCCGCCAGGCGTCGGCGGCCCGTTCCAGCGGGAAGGAGCGGCTCACGGGGACGGACAGCCTCCCGGACTCGGCGAGCGCGGCCACCTCCGTCAGCTCGTCGGCGTTCGCGCGTGCCCACACCAATTGGCCGCCCTGTTCGGGAGCGGTGATGTCGGCCACGGAGGCGACCCGCGCGGGATCCTTCAGGACCTTCCGCGAGACGGCCACCGCGTCCCCGCCGTAGAAGTCGAGCGCCGCGTCGACGCCCTCCGGCGCGAGCTGACGCACCCGGTCGGCCAGTCCTTCCCCGTAGGTGACCGGTGTGGCGCCGAGTTCACGCAGGTGGCCGTGGTTGCGCTCGCCGGCGGTGCCGATGACGTGGGCGCCCCGGACGGCGGCGAGCTGCACGGCGAGCGTGCCGACTCCTCCCGAGGCCCCGTGGATCAGGACGGTTTCGCCCTCGCCGATGCCGACGCGCTTGATGGCCTGGTGAGCCGTCAGCCCGTTCAGCGGCAGACACGCCGCGTGCGGCCAGTCCCAGGACGCCGGCTTGCGTGCCAGGGTGCGGACCGGGGCCGAGACCAGTTCGGCGTAGGTGCCGTTCTGCGCCCAGTCCTTGAGGACAAAGCCGATCACCTCGTCGCCGATCTCGAACTCGGTGGCGCCGAAGCCGCGGGCCTCGATGACGCCGGACATCTCGAAGCCCGGGATGAGGGGGAAGTGGGTCACCATGATGCCGTCGAGATTGCCGATGGCGATCTTCTCGTCGGCCGGGTTCACTCCGGCTGCCTTGACCCGGACCAGGAATTCCCCGGGCGCGACCTCCGGCGTCGGCTGCTCGGTGAGCTCCAGCGCTTCCGCGTCGCCGTAATGCCGGATGGTGATTGCTTTCATGATTTCCTCAATGGTTCTGTGAACTGTTCGGAATACGGTGTTGGATTTTCCGGGTCATCCACGGCGGAGCCGGGCACGGAACCAGTCGCAGACGAATTCCGTGCGCTCGGCCGAGTGGTTGTACATGGTGTGGTCGCCGTCGTCCCAGACCCGCAGGGCGGAGTGCGCCGACAGGCCGAGGAACACCTTCTGCTGGGCGAGGCTGACCAGCGGGTCGTTGCCGCCGTGCAGCACGAGCAGCGCGGCGCTCGTGCGGTCGGCCGCCGGGTCCAGCCACAGGGTGCGGAGGACGGCCGCGGCTTCGTCGTCGGTCCCGACGCCCAGGAGCGCCCGCGACTGTTCGCGTGCGGTCCGGAACGGCAGCGGCTCCGGCCTCGCACCGGCCCCATTGACGCAGCACGCGCCGAAACGGCTGTCGTGCACGGCGGCACGGGCGGCGAGCAGCCCGCCGAAGCTGTTTCCCCACACCCCGTACGGGCCGTCGCAGCCGGTACGGGCACGCACCGCGTCGAGCGCTGCGCTGAAGGCCCCGTCGACGTTCCCGTCGAGGTGGAGTCCGCCGGTCATGCGCGTATCGCCCTGGCCAGGTGCCTCGAACAGGACGGCGGACAGGCCCCGCATGGCCAGGGCTTCGGCCTGCCGGTGGAAGGCCGGGCCCCAGCCGCTCTGTCCGCCGACGATGACCACCGCGGGGCCGGGGCGAGCGCCAGAGCGGCTCACGAACCAGGCGGTGCAGTGGCTCCGCCGGAACGGGACCGACAGCCGTTCCACGCGCAACTCGGTGTCCAGCTCGGCCGCGGCCTCGTAGGCCCGGATGAGCCGGACGTAAAGCGCGCGTTTGGCCGGGCGGTCGGTGTTGAAGGCCATCTGCCCGAAGATCAGGGAGGCTGTTGCCCGGCGATAGCACGCGACCGCGGTCTCGGTGTCCCCGCGGCCGGCGGCAGCCTCCGCGCGGGCCGACTGCGCCTCGGCCAGGCGCGTCGCGACCTCGTGCCACGGTTCGGAGACGTCCGCATGCGCCAGGTGGACGGCGTCCGCGTGGTCCATGCCGTAATCGAGCATGCGGGAGAGCGGCATGGCACGCAGCAGCGCGGCCCGGAGCTTGGCCGGGTCCTCCGCTGAACTGGTCGGGTCCTGTGCCGGTCTGGCCGGGCCCTGTGCCGGTCTGGCCGGGCCCTGTGCCGGTCTGGCCGGGCCCTGTGCCGGTACGGCCGGGTCCTCCGCCGGTACGGGAGCGTCCATCAGCGCGCGTCTCCGTCGGTGGACCGCGGCCGTGTCCCGTCCTCCTGCCCCGTCGCGCCCCGGGTCCGCAACGGAACGACCGGCGCCGCCTCGGTGACGGTGTTGCGCAGCTCGCCGAGTCCTTCGACCGCCGCGACGACCTCGTCGCCCGGCCGCAACCAGGGGTAGGCCGCCGAGCCGTGCGTGCGGGAGAGTTCCAGGACGCAGCCGGTGCCGCAGGTGCCGGAGCCGATCACATCGCCGGGCCGCACTTCGGCGCCGCGTGAGGCGTAGGCGATCATCTCGCCGAACGACCAGTGGATGTCCGACCACAGGGCGCGGGAATAGGGGACACCGTTGACCGTGCAGGTCATTTCGAGACGGAATCCGTTGCCCTCGCGGCGGTCGGCGATCTCGTCCGGGGTCACGAAGTACGGGCCGAGGCCCGTCGCGGTGTCCTTGCCCTTCACAGGGCCCAGCGACAGCTTCATCTCGCGCTGCTGAACGTCCCGGCCGCTCCAGTCGTTGAGCACGCAGTAACCGGCGATGGCGTGTTCGGCGTCCTTGGCGGTCAGGTCCCGGCCGCCGCGCCCCACCACCGCGGCGACCTCCAGCTCGAAGTCGAAACGCTCCGCACCCGGCGTCATCGGCACCGGCCCGCAGCCCGTCACCGCGTAGGGGTTGGAGAAGTAGAAGACGGGCAGCTCGTACCAGTCCGGTTCCATTTCGAGGCCCCGCCAGGCGCGTCCAGCGCGGACGTGCTGTTCGAAGGCGTAGAAGTCGCGGACGGTCGGAGGCGTCGCCATCGGCGACAGGGGGACGATGTCCGGAAGCGGCACCGTCGGACCGCACCGCAGCGCGGTCCGTCCGGCGGCGAGCAGCTCGGCGTCGCCGGCCTCGATGAGAGGCAGCAGGTCCGCCAGGCCGTCGACGACCCGGACCAGGTCACCGTCCACCACGCCGACGCGTGAGGACGTGCCGTCCGCGTAGCGAACGAACTTCACCGCCTCACCTCCTTGGCCGTGGCCCCATCAGCCGCCACCGCTTGTTCGCGCGTCCAGGCGCGATAGCTCTCCTCGGTGAAACCCGTCGCGCCGTGGCGCTCGACCGAAGTCCGGATGGCGTCCAGCAGCTCCTCGGGGTCCGTCCCGATGTCGATGTGCTCGACGAAGGGCTGCCGTGCCACGAGCCCGGTCCGCCAGTAGACCTCACACCGGTTGCCCTCCGGGTCGTAGAAGTAGACGCCGACGGCGTTGCCGTGCGAGACGATCATGTCGAGCCGGACGTCGTGCTCCCGGAAACGCCGGTGGAAGCCGAGGACGTCCTCGAAGCGCGCGCACCGGAACGACACCTGCTGGATGAGCCTGCTGCCGACCGGCGCGTCCCGGCCCTCGGCCAGGAGCAGCTCGTGATGCTCGGTGTCCGGCCTGGCGGACAGGAACCAGATGCCGAGCCGTTCGTCGTGGTCGGTGACCGTCAGTCCGAGGACTTCGGTGTAGAAGGCGAGCTGCCTGCTCACGTCGTGACAGCGCAGGCCCACATGGCCGAGTTCCGCGATGGACGGCGTCGGAGTCGTCACGCCACTCCCCCTGGAAGGTGTTCTGCTGGGCAGATCATGTTCTGTACGGTAACCCTGCTCCGGTAGCGCGTCAACGGCGATCTGTTCCGCTGGGCAGCGGCTGCTCTGCCCAGCAGAACACCGCGGACCGATTTGCGGTGCCAGCCGAGACGTCGAGAGGGAGTGCGGTTATTCTGGCTGGCGAAATGCAGTTCAATCACCAGAACAGCCGCAGTGGCGACGGCGAGATGGAGGGGTTGTGGCGGTGTCGGCGGCCTACCCGGTGGAATCGATCGACAACGCGGCGCGGATCCTGTTGATGCTGGTGGACAGGCCGTCGTTGCGAGTCGCCGATGTGTCGGCCGAGCTGGGGGTGGCCAGGTCGACCGCTCATCGGATGCTGACCACCCTCCAGGCCCGCGACCTGCTCCGCCAGGACGCCGGGACCAAGGGCTACGGACCCGGGCCGGCGCTGGCCAGGCTCGGCATCGCGGTGATGGGGGCGGTCTCACTCCGCGACGAAGCACGTCTCCTGCTGGAAAAGCTCGTCGAGGACACCTCCGAGACCGCGCATCTGCTCGTGCTGGAAGGCACGGAGACCGTCTTCATCGAAGGCGCGGAGAGCCAGCAGGTGATCCGCGCCGGGCTGCGTACCGGGCAGCGGGGCCCGGCGCACGCGTCCGCAGCCGGGAAGGCCCTGCTCGCCGAGCTTCCCGGCGAAGAGCTGCGGCGCCGCTATCCGGGCGCGCGGCTGCGCGGCGGAACCGAGCACGCGGTGAGCACACGCCGGGCGCTGGAGGCCGAGCTGGAGAAGGTGCGGGAGACCGGCTACGCCACCAACATGGAGGAGAGCGAACGGGACCTCTGCGCGGTGGCCGCGACGGTACGGAACCGGCAAGGGGTGGCCTGCGGCGCGCTGTCCGTATCCGGCCCGGCGAGGCGGGTCGACGCGAAACTCGACCTCCTCAGCGCCACGGTCACCGCCGCCGCCACGGAACTCGGCACGCGGCTCGGTTAGGGCGCGTCTCCAAAGTCCCGCCCGCAGGGACATCGCGGCCGTCCGCCCCGCGCCCCGCGCTCCACGCGGCGGGCGGACCGTCGGGTGCCGGGGCGGACGGACGGGCGCATGCGACGTGCCCGTAGCGAGCGGTGTGGTGGTGGGCGCGGTGGCTCAGAGCCGGGCGAGCAGGGTCAGCAGGGCGACGGCCTCCGACTCGTGGGAAGCGAAGGCGCCGTGGTCGCTGTGCCAGGTGACCGTGTGGGTGGCGCGCCGCGTGAAGCGGCGTTGCAGCTCCGGGTGGACGACCCGGTCGTCGGTGCAGCGGACGTATGTGCTGGGCCGCGAGTGCCAGGCCGCGGTCACGGCCGCCTGGTGGCCGGCCGTCATGACCTGCGGGACCAACTCGGCGACGTGACGCGACCGCCGGTCCGCATCGAGCCGGCCGTGGAACAGCTCCCCGGCCCGGGCCGGATCGATCGTGGTGGTGCCGGTGATGTCACCGATCATGCACGCGCTCAAGTCGCTCGGCGGTGCCTGGGCGAGCAGCCCGAAGCTGGTCTCGCCGACGTCCGGCATCATCGCGGCCAGGTACACGAGATGCGCCACCTTCCGCGGCGGCAGACCGCTGATGACGGCGCCGCCGTAGGAGTGGCCGCAGGCGACGACGGGACCGGACCCGGCGATGTCGTCCAGTGCGGCTTCGGCGGCGGCGATGTCCCCCGCCAGCGATCCTCGGTGCAACTCGGCGACGGCCACGGGTACGCCCCGCGCTCGCAGCCCGGCGGCGACGCCGTCCCACGCCTTGCCGCTGTGCCAGGCGCCGTGCACGAGGAGCACGCCTCGGTGCGTGGTCGGGTGCGTGGCCGAAAGCGGGTTCACGCTCACTCCGGCTCACCCAGCCCCTCACGCACGGCGCGGCGGGCGCGGTGCAGCCGGGACTTCATCGCCGACGTACTCAGCCCGAGCGCCGAGGCGACGGTCTTCCCCGGCAGTCCCTGGATGTCCCGCATGATGAGGACGCGGCGCTGATCGTCCGGCAGAGAGGCGATCACGTCGGTCAGCCGCTCGATCTCCAGCCGGCCCAGCACGTCGTTCTCGGCCGAGGACACCGCGGTGTCGACGGCCGTCTCCGAGCGGTGTGCGAGGCGCCGCGCGCGCCGCAAGCACTCGTTCCGCACGATCCGGAACATCCACGAGGCGAGCGCCGCGGTGGCCCGCAGGGTCCCGATCCTGCGGAACAGGACGATCATCGCCTCCTGCGCCGCGTCCTCGGCGTCCTGACTGCTGGCACACAGCGAGAACGCGAACCGCCGGACGTGCGGGTACACGCCGGAGATCAGCATCTCGATCGACGACTCGTCACCGCGCTGTGCGGCGCTGACGAGCTGGTCACCCGGCCATGAACTCCTGGTGAACTGGGCCACGGTCCTCCCGCCTCCCTCGACTCTTCGGCCGTATGGCCGCCCATCCTTGCGTGCATAAGAGCCGGCGGCCGGTGCAAAGGATTCAGACGGGCCGCGCCGCGCCGCGCCGGAAGCGGCGTCGGCGGGCGCCCGGTGTGCCCGGTGGACGGCCCGGCGCAGGGCCGCAGCGACCGGACGGACAGCCGCCCCGGAACGTCGACGTCGGCCGGGGTGAAGCCGGGCCGCCCAGCACCGCGGAACAGGGCGATGGCGCCCCGGCACCGCCGGTCCACCACGAAGCTCGCCCGCAGTTCGTGCCGCGCGTCGATCATCGGGAGCACGGTCCGGTATCGGTGGCCGCTCCGGCGCCTACCCTCAATCCAGCAGTCCGGAGAACGGAAGGCAAAGGCACAGGAGGTATCGCGGCATGTCCCCATCCATGCTCATCGTCGGGCTCGATCCCGCGCTGGTGGACGACGCGCCCTCGTCGCGGGCGGCGTTTCCCGAGATCGACGCCGAAGCGGTGCGGGCCGGCGTGGCCGCCGAGCGGGTCCGGCTCGAGGAACTCGGCTTCACTGTCGACCTCTGCCTGCTCGACTACGGCCGCACGGCCGAGGCGGTCTACCGCGCCGCGCTGTCCGGGAAGGACTACGACCTCGTGATGATCGGCGCCGGCATCCGGCTGGACCCGGCGCTGACCCCGCTCTTCGAGGCCCTGGTCGACACCACCCACGAACTGGCACCCGGTGCGAAGCTCTGTTTCAACGTGAGCCCGTGGACAACCGTCGAGGCCGTCCAGCGGTGGTGGCCCGAACGCAGGCCACTGGTCTAGTACTCCTCCGAACTCATCCATCAGTGCTGGTCAAAGGCTTGCGCGGGGAGAGTGCGGCGGGCTCCCGGGTTGGATCGTGCGACGATGCCGGTTCGGTGGGCGAACGCCGTTCCGGCGCCCGCCGTCTTCATCGCATCCCACTCATGCGTGGACCGCGTTCCCGTTGACCTCCTCCACGGCGTGGACTGGGGCCCGTACGGCGGCGCGGGCCCCAGCCAGAGGATGGTGAGAACCTGCGGTACCTCAGCCGGCCTGGTGGCTTTCGCGGTCTTCGCGGTCTTCGCGGTCTTCGAGGGCGCTGATGGCGGTGGCGGTGAGGCTGTGCGTGATGTGGTCGCGCATGAGCTGGGCGGCCGCGGCGGCCTGGCCGTCGACGACGAGTTCGACGAGGCGGTGGTGTTCGTCCAGGTCGCGGGTGCGGGGCCCGTCGCCGGGCGGGAGTTCGAGACCGAGGCGGCGGTAGCGGTCGGACTTGTCCCACAGATCGTCGAGCAGGCGGATGAGGACATCGTTGTGGGAGGCCCGGTACAGCGCCTGGTGGAAGGCGCGGTGTGCGGTGAGGGCTTCTTCGCCCCAGTGGCGTGTGACGGGCAGCAGGACCTTGACGGCGGCGCGCATCGCGGCGACGTCCTCGTCCGTGCGGCGGGTGGCCGCGAGTTCGGCCGCGGTGGGGTCCAACGACAGCCGCACTTCGAAGAGCTGACGGGCCTCATCGGAGTTCATGGTGGATACGCGGACGTCGCGGTGGGTCTCGACGTGGACCAGGCCCTCGCTGCTGAGTCGGCGGATGGCTTCACGCAGCGGTGTAATGCTCATGCTGAGCGACTCGGCCAGGTCGTACTGGGCAATGCGTGAGCCGGCCGGGAGTACGCCGGTGAGGATCCGCCCGCGGAGTTCCGCGTAGGCGAGATCGCTCTTGCTGAGAAAGAGGTTGGCACCGGCCATCGCTCTCTGAGCCCCTTCCCTGGATGGACGTCGTTCCGACCCCTTGACACCACGTGTGCGCAGGTCCGACTCTAACACCGCGCACAACTTATAAGATATGAGAGAGGCTGTAGAGTGAAGATCACTGCCGTGTACGAGGGCGTCGTCCCGATCAGCTCCTCGATCCGCAACGCGTGGATCGACTTCAGCGCCATGGACTGCTCGATCGTGGCGATCGTCAGCGACGTCATACGCGACGGGAAGCCGGTCGTGGGCTACGGCTTCAACTCCAACGGCCGCTACAGCGCGGGGGAGATCCTGCGCCGGCGCATCCTGCCGCGGCTGACGGCCGCCGAGCCCGACAGCCTGCTCGACGAGCAGGGCGAGCTGGATCCCGCCAAGGCATGGGACGTCATGATGCGCAACGAGAAGCCCGGCGGGCACGGGGAGCGCTCGGTCGCGGTCGGCGTGGTGGACATGGCCCTGCACGACCTCGCATCCAAGATCGCGGGCCAGCCGCTGTACCGGTGGCTGTCGGAGCGTCACGGCGACGGGGAGCCCGACAAGTCGGTGTTCGTCTATGCCGCCGGTGGCTACTACGCGCCCGGCAAGACCCTCACGGACCTACAGGACGAGATGCGCGGCTTCCTCGACCTGGGCTACGACGTGGTGAAGATGAAGATCGGCGGCGCCGATCTGGCTGAGGACATGAGACGCATCGAGGCTGTCATCGACGTGCTGGACGGTGACGGCTCCCGGCTGGCCGTCGATGTCAACGGCCGCTTCGACCTCACCACAGCGCTGGAGTACGGGCGGGCCATCGAGCCCTACGGGCTGTTCTGGTACGAGGAGATCGGCGACCCGCTCGACTACCACCTCAACGCCACCGTCGCGGAGAACTACTCCGGGCGCATCGCCACCGGCGAGAACCTCTTCTCCCTCCAGGACGCCCGCAACCTCATCCGGTACGGGGGCATGCGCCCCGACCGTGACGTCGTCCAGGTCGATCCGGCGCTCAGCTACGGACTGGTGGAGTACCTGCGCATCCAGGACATGCTGCGCCAGCACGGCTGGTCCTCGCGCCGGTGCATCCCGCACGGCGGACACCAGTTCTCCCTGCATCTGGCCGCCGCCCTCAAGCTCGGCGGCAATGAGTCCTACCCCGGTGAGTTCCAGCCCACCGGCGGCTTCGCCGACGACGCCGTGGTCGAGAAGAGCCGGGTGGGCCTGACAGACATCCCCGGCATCGGCTTCGAGGGCAAGGCCGCCTTCTACAAGGTGCTGCGCGACCTGCACAACTGACCCGGAGCCGCGCGCGATCCGGCCTCGCGCACTTCCTCGCGCCCCCGGCACGGGTGCCATGGATCTTCACGATCGTCGTGCAAAGGAGCACCAACGATGACATCCACCACCGACACCGGCCGCCCGCCACGGTCCCGGTTCAACCGCTTGCTACGTGAACTGTGGTTCCAGGTCGTGCTGGCCGCGGTGCTCGGCATCGCCGTGGGCGTCCTCGCGCCCGGCGTCGGCGAGCAACTCAAGCCGCTCAACGACTGGTTCATCGCCTTGGTGAAGATGATCGTGGTGCCGGTCGTCTTCTGCGTGGTGACGACCGGCATCGCCTCCATGGACAACCTGCGCAAGGCCGGCCGGATCGGTGTGAAGGCGATCGGCTACTTTCTGGTGCTGTCCCTGGTGTCCATGCTGATCGGCCTGGCGGTCGCCAACGTGTTCCAGCCCGGGGCCGGTCTGGACATAGACCCCTCGACACTGAACGCGGACCACGTGCCCGACACCAGCGAGGAACACGCCACCTTCACCGGCTTCGTCTCCTCGCTGATCCCCACCTCGCTGCTGGGCGCGATCACCGGGGACGCGATCCTGGCCGCGCTCATGGTCTCCATCGTCTTCGGCGTGGCGCTGAACATGGCCGGAGAGGAGGCCGCGCCACTCACCCACGGCATCCGGGCGCTCTCGAACGTCGTCTTCCGCATCGTGGGCTGGGTGATGCGGCTGGCGCCGCTGGGCACCTTCGGCGCCCTGGCGACCACGGTCGCCACCTACGGCGCCGAAAGCCTCCAGCAACTCGGTTACCTCATCCTCCTGTTCACCGGCACGTGCGTCGCCTACGTCCTGGTCGTGCTCGGGGCCATCATGCGCGCCTGCCGCCTGAGCCTGTTCGGCCTGATGCGCTTCCTCAAGGACGAACTGCTCGTCGCACTGAGCACCTGCTCCAGCGAGGCGGTGCTGCCGCAGCTGGTGCGCAAGCTGGAGACTCTTGGAGTGGGGCGGCCAGTGGTCGGCATCGTCATCCCCTCCGGGTTCTCCTTCAACCTCGACGGCTCCGCCGTCTACCTCACCATGGCCTCGCTGTTCCTGGCCCAGGCCGTGGGTGTCGACCTGTCCTGGCAGCAGCAGCTGATCATGGTCGGCGTGATGATGCTGACCAGCAAGGGCACCGCGGGCATCGCAGGCGGCGCGTTCATCGTCCTGGCCAGCACCATCACCGCCGTCGGCCACATTCCCCTGGCCGCCCTCGCCCTGATCGTCGGCATCGACCGCATTCTCAACGAGGGCCGCGTCTTCATCAACGTCCTGGGCAACGCGGTGGCCACCATCGTGATCGGCAAGTGGGAGAACGACTTCGACACCGAGAAGGCCCGCGCAGCCCTCCACCCGGCGAAGAAGTCTCTTCCGCGGCAGCCGGACGCGGCGGAGACCACCAAGGTCGGCGCCGACAACTGACCTGACCGCCCCGTGCGCAGGCAAGCGCCGAAACCGCGATCGTGCGTGCCAGGCGGCGCGGCCCGGACGGGACGTCGAAGACACCCCCTAGGGCGCTACGACCGTGAGCGATGACCCGCGTCAGGGGCCGAGTCGGATGCGTTCGCCGGTGGCTGCGGCGCGATCGATGCTGTCGAGGAGGCGGTGGCGGCGTACGGCGTGCCCGAAGTCGGGTGCGGTGCGGGTCCCCTCGGTCAGGTCGTCGTGGAGGCCGGCGTACGCGTGGGCCAGTGCGTAGCCGGGTTCGTCGGAGCGGCCGGCAAAAGAGGGGACCCACTCGTAGGTGTCAGGGACGGGGAGTGCGGTGAGTCGGGCGTCGTTGCCGCGGGCGCCGTGCAGGGTGACGGGTGCCAGCTGTAGGTGCCCGCTGGGCGCGGTGACGACGAGATCGCCGTCGGTTCCGTTGATCTCCCAGTGGAAGTTCGTCCCGCGGGAGGAGCCTCCGCGGTAGTGGACGGAGGCGACGGCCCCGGTCTTCAGCACTCCCGTGACCGCGACCTGGTCGGCCGTCGTCATGGCCGTGCTCTCGCCGGTCTCGGCGTTGGTGACGCGGGGGCGGCGGACCGCCGTGGTGGCGGTGGTCTCGGTGAACTCGCCAAGGACCGTCGACAGTGCGTCGATGGTGTGTCCGAAGGGGATGGTGAGCATGGTGGCCCCGTTGTCCTGGTCGAGCAGGTATTCGCTGCCGGAGGAGAACGTGGGTCCCCAGGCCCCGCCGGAGGCGATCATGCTGGTGGACAGCACCTCGCCGACGTAGCCATCGGCGACCAGGTCGCGTATATACCGCAGGGCAGGGCTGGCACGGGCCTGGAGGCCCACGAAGCCGCGGCTGCCCGAACGGGCGGCGAGCCCCGCCAACTCCTCCGCTTCCGCAAGGCCGTTGGCCAGGGGCCACTCGCACAGGACGTGCTTGCCCGCGTGCAGTGCCGCCTCGACGAGCCTCCGGTGGTGGGGGACCTTCACGGTCACCACCACCAGATCTACTTCGTCGCGTCGCACCAGTTCCTCGGCGCTGCCGAAGGCCAGTGGGATGCCGTACTTCTGCCCGGCGGCCCTGGCGGACTCGGCGCTGCTGGCGCTCAGCGCGCGCAGTTCGAACTTTCCCTTCAGGGCTTCCAGGGCCGGCACATGGGCGCGGGCGGCCCAGCCGCCGCGCGCGCTCAGCCCGATGATGCCGACGCCCACGGGAGATTGGAGTGGTTCGGCGGCGGAGACGGTGAATGACATGGTGGTGGGTCCTCTCTTCCTGCTGGTGACGAGCGCTGCGGGCTCTTACGCGTCGAGGACGCCGGGGGTGTCGTGCAGGACCACGCTCTGCCGCAGCGGGATGCGGTCCATGCGGACGTTGTTCACCGGTGTGGTCTCGTCGGCGATGCCGAAGGAGATGCCGAACAGCAGCTTGAGGTCCTCGGGCACGCCCAGGAAGTCGCGGACGGTGTCGGCGTAGAAGCCGAGTTGGGTCTGCGGGACGCCGGCAAGGCCGCGGGCGGCGAGGGAGAGCAGGAAGTTCTGTCCGTACATGCCGATGTCGCCGGCTGCCCGCACTCCGTCGCCGAACTTGGGCATGAACAGGAAGGCGGCGTGCGGTGCGCCGAAGAACTCCAGGCCCTTGCGGGCGACAGCCTTCCGGTCTTCCCGGTCCTCACGCTTCAGGCCCTGGGCCTGGGTCATGGTCGCGGCGTGGTGGTGTGCCCGGTCGAGGTAGGCGCCGTCACCGAAGTCGGCGTAGTCGAAGGTGAAATCGAAGGAAGACCGGCCCTCCTCGTCGGCCTTGAGTATCTCCTTGCTCAGAGCGTCCCGCGCCGCGCCGGATACGACGTGCACCGTCCACGGCTGCGTGTTGCAGTTCGACGGGGCGGCCTGCGCATCTTCCAGCACGCCGCGAATGTCCGAGGCGGACAACGGATCGGGGAGGAAACTCCGCACAGAGTGCCGGGCCCGCACGATGTCGGTGAAGGCCGAAGCCGGAGTGGGGATGACGGTGGTGGACAAAGCAATTCCCTTCTGGTGTGTTTGATCCCCGTGAATGCGGGCGCGTTTCACGGGTGTTGCCGCCGGCCTGGCACGGCCGGACGGCGCCGAGGTGTCGATGACCACCGCCTCGGCGGGGGCCGAAGCCAACGGGCCGGCCAGCTTCCCCGCCACGCCGAAGAGGATGGCCAGGACGATGACCTCCCGGTCCTGGACTGCGTCGGCGAGCTCCACGGCGCGGGCGCCGGACTCCAGCACCGCCGCCCGGACGGCCTCGTGACCACGGGCGCCGGCCACCTGGACGTCGTGGCGGTCTTGCTGAGCTTGGCAGCGAGGTCCCGCCGATGGCTCCTGCCCCTATCACAGTAATTTTCATGATTTGTGCCTCAAGGAGGTTGCGCTGCGCCTAAGGGTGGCGAGATGTGCTGGCTGGTGGTGCCACCTGGTGTTGCAGGGGGCGGAGCGGGGTGCCTGGCGTTTACGTCCGGGTGTCCTGCTCGCGGTATCCGCTCGCGATGAGCATGCGGAGCCGGTCGAGCGACTCCTCCTCGGTGCCGTTGCCCTTGATCCAGGCAAGGGAACATGCTGCGAGGAACAGGTCGTTCCCCTGTACCGACGCGCGCACGCGCCCCGCGAGCTGCGCGGCTCGCACGTACTGATCGGTGGCGGAGATGAGGATGTGGCAGGGAATCGTGAGCGGGTTGTCCGGCTCCTGCGCCCTGGCTGCGGTCATGAGCGGGTCCGGCAGCCCGCTGAAGGCGCTGAAGTACTCCTCCATCGCCCGCAGCCACTGCTCCAATGCCTCGGCCGGGTCGCCGAGCTGATCGATGTCCGCCTGACGGGCCACCAGTTCCTCGGAGCGCGTTTGCAGCACAGCCGCCAGCAGGGCCTCCCGTGTGGGGAAGTGCCGGTACAGGGTGGCGGGCCCGACGCCCGCCTCCTTGGCCACCGCCTCCAGGGAGGCGCCGACCCCGTGCCGCAGAAAGTGGCGCTGCGCGGTCTCCAGGAGGGCAGCGCGGTTGCGCTGGACGTCCGCGCGAGGCTTGCGTCCCCGCAGTTCGCCGGTGCTCATGCACCCTCCTGTCTGCCCTGAGCCTGCGGCCACACCAAAACGGATGCAGCCTCCGTATGCATCCGAGGCTAAAACGGAGGCTCCCTCCGGTCAAGCTGGCGGCCCGACCGCGGAGTCCGCGTCGTGTCAGCGGCCCAGCACGCGCTGCGTGAGTTCGATGATCGGAGCCGCCGCCACCCGGGGCCTGGACTCCGACCGCGTCTTCTTCGCCGAAACCCGGCGCGGCGTCCGGGCGGCTTCCCTCCGGCCTGCTGGCCAGAACCCTCGTCCTGCTCCGGCACGGCCGGTTCGGACGCCTCCTGTCGCACGGCCACCTGCGTGCCCGAGCGGTTCGTCTCCAGTGGCCCAACTCGCGAACCCGCAAAGCAGGGATATTGGCCTGGGGTGGTCCGGCTCTGCGACGATGCCGGGATGAACCGCCTGGCCGACTCGCAGTCCCCGTATCTGCTCCAGCACGCCGACAACCCCGTCGACTGGTGGCCCTGGTCGCCGGAGGCGTTCAACGAGGCGAGGCGGCGCAACGTACCCGTACTGTTGTCAGTCGGGTACTCGGCGTGCCACTGGTGTCACGTCATGGCACACGAGAGCTTCGAGGACCAGGCGACCGCCGACTTCCTCAACGCGCACTTCGTCTCCGTCAAGGTGGACCGCGAGGAGCGTCCCGACGTCGACGCCGTCTACATGGAGGCAGTCCAGGCGGCCACCGGGCAGGGCGGCTGGCCCATGACCGTGTTTCTGACGCCCGAGGCCGAGCCGTTCTACTTCGGCACCTACTTCCCGCCCGAGCCCCGGCACAGCATGCCCTCCTTCCCGCAGGTCCTGGAGGGTGTGCGGGCCGCGTGGGCGGACCGCAGGGACGAGGTCGCCGACGTGGCCACGCGCATCGCGCGGGACCTGGCGGGGCGCGGCATCCAGTACGACGCGCCGCGCCCGCCCGGCGCCGAGGAGATGGGCTCGGCGCTGCTCGGTCTGACGCGCGAGTTCGACGCGGGACGAGGGGGTACCTCCCAGGCCGGAGGCGCTGGGGGCGGGTTCGGCGGGGCGCCGAAGTTCCCGCCGTCCATGGCGCTGGAGTTCCTGCTGCGGCACCACGCGCGCACCGGCTCGGACGGTGCGCTCCAGATGGTGCTGGCGACGTGCGAGGCGATGGCGCGCGGCGGCATCTACGACCAGCTCGGCGGCGGGTTCGCGCGCTACTCCGTGGACGCGGAGTGGGTGGTTCCGCACTTCGAGAAGATGCTCTACGACAACGCGCTGCTGTGCCGCCTGTACGCGCACGTCTGGCGTGCCACGGGCTCCGACCTCGCGCGCCGCGTCGCGCTGGAGACCGCCGACTTCATGGTCGGCGAACTGGGCACCGCACAGGGCGGGTTCGCCTCGGCCCTGGACGCCGACAGCGCCGTCAGCCATGACAGCACCGGCACCGGGGGCGGCGGCGGGGGCGGCGGCGGGCACAAGAAGGAGGGCGCCTACTACGTGTGGACCCCCGCCCAGCTCGCCGAGGCGCTCGGCGAGGAGGACGCCGCCTTCGCCGCCGCCTACTTCGGCGTGACGGACGAGGGCACCTTCGAGGAGGGCGCCTCGGTGCTCCAGCTCCCCGACACGGAGGACGGAGAGGGGCTGGCCGACGCCTCCCGCGTGGCCTCGGTGCGCGAGCGGCTGCTGGCGGCGCGCGCCGCGCGCCCGTACCCGGAGCGGGACGAGAAGGTCGTCGCGGCCTGGAACGGGCTGGCCGTCGCCGCGCTCGCCGAGACCGGCGCGTTCTTCGAGCGGCCCGACCTGGTCGAGGCCGCGTCCCGCGCCGCCGGACTGCTGGCCACGCTGCACACGCGCGAGGACGGCCGTGTCCTGCGCACCTCGCGCGACGGCTCCGTCGGGCCCAGCGCGGGCGTGCTGGAGGACTACGCGGATGTCGCGGAGGGCTATCTCACGCTGTACGCGGTCACGGGCGAGGCCCCGTGGCTGGAGCGGGCCGGGAAGCTGCTGGACGCGGTGCTCGCCCACTTCGCGGCGCCCGACGGCACCCTCTACGACACGGCCGACGACGCGGAAGCGCTCATCCGCCGCCCCCAGGACCCCACCGACAACGCGACGCCGTCCGGCTGGACCGCCGCGGCGAACGCGCTGCTCACCTACGCCGCGTACACCGGCAGCGCCCCGCACCGCGACGCCGCCGAGCGGGCGCTCGGTATCGTGCGCGCGCTCGCCGGACGCGCTCCGCGCTTCATCGGCTGGGGCCTCGCGGCGGGCGAGGCGGCGCTGGACGGTCCCCGCGAGGTCGCCGTCGTCGGGCACGCGGACGACCCGGCCACCGCGAGGCTGCACCGCGTCGCGCTGCTGTCGACCGCGCCCGGCGTGGTCGTCGCGACGGGTGAGCCGACCGGGACCACGGACACGGGTACGGACGCGGGTACGGGAACGGAGGGGGGCGTGCCGCTGCTGCGGGACCGGCCGCTGCTGGACGGGCGCCCGGCCGCCTACGTGTGCCGGAACTTCACGTGCGACGCGCCGACGGCCGACCCGCAGATCCTCCAGCAGACGCTGCGGAGCTAGCCGCGCCGCCCGGAGCCGCCGAGGAACCGGCCGTCGAGGAGCCGGACGCCGCAGGGCCGGACGCCGACGAACTGAGGCCGCGCTCCAGCACGTCGAGGGAGCGCCGCACGACCTCCACCAGGTCCTCCTCGGCGCCGTACTCGCCGTAGTAGAGCATCGCCTCGGTGAGACCGCCGAGCACGGCCCCGGTGTAGACGCGCAGTTCCAGGTCCTCCAGCGGCCGTCCCGTGCGCTCGGAGAGGGCGCGGGACACGAAGCGGCTCGTGGCGCCCGCGCTCTCCGTCATCCGGGCGCGGATGGCGGGGACCTCGCAGGCGAGCCGGATGCGCTGGTACGTCTCGGCGGGCTCCACCTCGTACGCCTGCTCCAGCACCTCCATGATCGCGTGGCGGAGGGCGATGACGGGCGGTTCGTCGGCGGGGCGGTCCTTGAGGGCCTGCTCCATCATCGGGTCGTACTCGTCGGTGAGGACGATGTCTTCCTTCGTCGGGAAGTAGCGGAAGACCGTGCTGGGGGAGACCTCCGCCTCCTCCGCGATCTGGTCGACGGGCGTCGCGTCGTACCCCTGCTCGGCGAAGAGCCGGTACGCGGTCATGCGGATCACCTGTCGGGTCCGGATCTTCTTCCGCTCCCGAAGTCCCAGCTTGGGCGCGGGCGGAGGGGTTTTGGTGCGTGCGGGGGCCATGGATCTCATTGTCGGGCATCACCGGGCGACCGGGCCATGTCCGCGTCGCCCCGTGTGCCGGTGCCTTCCGCGGGGGCGCCCTGCCTCCGGTTGGGCAGCAGCGTCCCCGTCAGCAGCGCCGCGGCGAGCGCGGCGAACCCGCACACCGCGAGGACCTGGCCCATCCCCTCCACGAAGGCGGCGTCGGCCGAGGCGCGCAGGGACGGGAGCGCCAGCCGGTCGGCGACGAGGTGTGCGGTGATCACCGAGTCGCCCGCGGCCTCGGCCGCCTGGCCGGGCAGCCCGCCTGTGTCCAGCCCGTTCCGGTACGTGCCGGACAGCAGGCTGCCCAGCAGCGCGACCCCGAGTGCCGTGCCCGTCTGCCGGACCGTCATCAGCAGCCCGGAGCCGCTGCCCGCGCGGTCCCGGGGCAGCGCGGCCAGCGCCGCGTCCATGGCGGGCACCATCGCGAAGCCGACGCCCGCACCCGTGACGGTCAGCCAGGTCGCCGTCAGCGCGTAGCCGTCGGACACGTCCGTGCGGGCGCCGAGGAAGGCCGCGAACGCGAGCACCACGAGCCCGCCGCTGACCACGGGGCGTGCCCCGTAACGCGCGGCGAGGGGACCCGCGCCGCGCGCGGCGACCACGATGCCCGCCATCAGGGGCAGCAGGCGCAGGCCCGTGCCGAAGGCGTCGTAGCCCAGCACTGCCTGGAGGTACTGGGGGAGGATGAAGAGCTGGCCCGCGAGGACGAACGTGCCCAGCGTCGCCGCGACGGCGTTCCAGCGGAACCCGGGGTGGGCGAGCAGGCCGAGGTCGAGCAGCGGGCGCGTCGCGCGCCGCTCCAGCAGGGCGAGCCCGGCGAGCAGCACGGCGGAGGCGGCGAAGGCGCCGGTCACCAGCGGGTCGCCCCAGCCCCGTTCCGGGCCCTCGATGATGCCGGAGACGAGCGCCGCGAGGCCCGTGACGCCCAGCACAGAGCTGAGTACGCCGACGCGCGGCGCGGACGGGTCGCGGGTCTCGGGGAGCAGCAGGGCGCAGGCGGCGATGCCGACGACCGCGAGCGGCACGTTGACCAGGAAGACCGAGCCCCACCAGAAGTGCTCCAGCAGCCAGCCCCCGATGATCGGCCCGAGCGGCATCCCGCCCGCGACGGCGGCGGTGACGACGCCGATGGCCTTGGTGCGCTCCCGCTCGTCCTCGAAGAGGGAGGGCAGCACGGACAGCGCGAGCGGCGTCATCAGGGCCGCGCCCAGGCCCATGCCCGCGCGGGCCGCGATGACCTGCGCCGGGCTGTCGGCGAGGGTGCCGACCAGCGAGCCGGCGAGGAAGACGGCGAACCCGGCGAGGAGCATCCGGCGCCGCCCGAAGCGGTCTCCCAGCAGCCCGGCCGGAAGCATGGTGGTGGCGAAGACGACGACGTACGCGTCCACGATCCACTGCATCTCGCCCGTGTCGGCGCCGAGTTGGCCCGCCATGTGGGGCAGGGCGACGTTGAGGATCGTCAGGTCGAAGCCGAGGACGAGCATGCTGGAGCCGAGGGCCGCGAGGGCCCACCAGCGGCGGCGGGCGGGGTGCCGGGTCATGACGTCCTCCAGTGGTGAGAGTCAAATGACAGTAACTCTCAAAAGAGAGGTGGCGTCAATATCCCTTCCCTGTCCTGGTGACCGGGCCTGTGCTCCGGGTGACCCAAAACACGAGGCGCCCCGCGATACGCGCCCGTAAGGTGGCGATATGCAGGTGATCCAATCGACCAAGCTCGCCAATGTCTGCTACGAGATCCGTGGCCCGGTTCTTGAGGAGGCGATGCGACTTGAGGCGGCGGGGCACCGCATTCTCAAGCTGAACACCGGCAATCCGGCGGCCTTCGGCTTCGAGTGCCCGCCGGAGATCCTGGAGGACATGCTCCGCAACGTCGGCGAGGCGCACGGCTACGGCGACGCGAAGGGCCTGCTCTCCGCGCGCCGCGCGGTGATGCAGCACTACCAGACGGTGGGTATCGAGCTGTCCGTCGAGGACATCTACCTCGGCAACGGCGTCTCCGAGCTGATCCAGATGTCCATGCAGGCGCTGCTCGACGACGGCGACGAGGTGCTCGTCCCCGCGCCCGACTACCCCCTGTGGACCGCCTCGGTCTCCCTCTCGGGCGGCACCGCCGTGCACTACCGCTGCGACGAGCAGGCGGACTGGATGCCCGATCTCGCGGACGTCGAGCGCAAGGTGACCGACCGCACCAAGGCGATCGTCATCATCAACCCCAACAACCCCACGGGTGCGGTGTACGACGAGGAGGTGCTGCGCGGGCTGACGGAGATCGCCCGGCGCCACAACCTGATCGTCTGCTCCGACGAGATCTACGACAAGATCCTCTTCGACGGCGCCACCCACACCCCCACGGCCACCCTCGCGCCCGACCTGCTGACCCTCACCTTCAACGGCCTCTCCAAGGCGTACCGCGTCGCGGGCTACCGCAGCGGCTGGCTGGCGGTGTGCGGCCCGAAGGCACACGCGCAGAGCTACATAGAGGGTCTGACGATCCTCGCGAACATGCGGCTGTGCGCCAACATGCCCGCGCAGCACGCGGTGGCAGCCGCGCTCGGCGGACGTCAGTCGATCAATGACCTGGTGCTGCCGGGCGGCCGTCTGCTGGAGCAGCGCGATACGGCGTACGAGCTGCTCACGCAGATTCCGGGGGTCTCGTGTGTGAAGCCGAAGGGGGCCATCTACGCCTTCCCCCGGCTCGATCCGAAGGTCTACAAGATCAAGGACGACCGCGAGATGGTGCTCGATCTGCTCCGCTCGGAGAAGATCATGATCGTGCACGGCACCGGTTTCAACTGGCCGGAGCCCGATCACTTCCGCATCGTCAACCTTCCCCCAGCCCAGGAGCTGGCGGACGCCGTGACCCGGATCGGCACCTTCCTGGACGGCTACGGGCAGCCCTGAACCGATCGGGCCGCCCGCCCGTGGTGGGGCGTACGCGGATACGGAGTGGACGTCTTGCGGGCCGTTTCGTGAATGAGGACAACTTTAGACGGAGTCTAAGTTAGGATGGTTTCCTGAAGCCGTGACTCAGGAGGCGATCCATGTACGAGCCGATCCGCACCAAGTCGGTCCACACCATGGCCGACTCCGCCGTCCATGAGGTTCCGCAGCGCTCGCGCGAGGAGGAGCTGGACATCCGGCTCGCCGGACACCTCACCGCGCTGCTCACCGTGACCGACGAACTGCGGGTGCTCCTGCCGGATGCCTCGTTCCACGAGGCCGCGTACCGGCTCGCGGCGCAGGTGGCGCGGCTGCGCGGTCGCGAGCCCCTGCGCGCCGCGCCCTCCGCGCGCGACACCGGTGCGGCGCACCTCGCGGCCCTGCACCAGCGCGCCCACACGCTGGCGGGCAACGCGCTGGTGATCGCGACCTCGCGCGAGGACGAGGCGGCCATGGAGCTGGCCGCCGCGCGGATGGAGAGCCACGCCGCCGCGCTGGGCGTGTCCACGACGGCGTGACGGTCCGACCGCATGACGGGTGACCCCGTGCCGGGGTGACCGTCGCGGTCCATGTGCTGCCCGGTCCCGGGACCGGGCACGCGAGAGGGGCGGGGCGCCTCGGTGCTCTTGGCGCTCCCGCCCCTCTCGTCACATCCGTGCCGGGCCCCCTCGGCGGACCGCGGCGGATCAGCCCAGGCGGGCGACCAGCGCGCGGTACTCGTCCCACAGCTCCTTCGGCGTGTGGTCGCCGAAGGTGTTGAGGTGCTCGGGCACCAGGGACGCCTCGTCGCGCCAGACGTCCTTGTCGACGGCGAGGACGAAGTCCAGCTCCTCGTCGGAGAGCGCGAGGCCGTCCGTGTCCAGGCTCTCCTTCGTCGGCAGGACGCCGATCGGGGTCTCCACGCCCTCCGCCTCGCCGTTGAGGCGCTGCACGATCCACTTCAGTACGCGGCTGTTCTCGCCGAAGCCGGGCCAGACGAACTTGCCCGCCTCGTTCTTCTTGAACCAGTTGACGTAGTAGATCTTCGGCAGCTTCGAGGCGTCGGCCGCGTTCTTGCCGATGCTGACCCAGTGCGCGAAGTAGTCGCCCATGTTGTAGCCGCAGAAGGGCAGCATCGCGAACGGGTCGCGGCGCAGTTCGCCGACCTTGCCCTCCGCCGCCGCCGTCTTCTCGCTGGCCACGTTCGCGCCGAGGAAGACGCCGTGCTGCCAGTCGAAGGACTCGGTCACCAGCGGCACGGCCGAGGCGCGCCGTCCGCCGAAGAGGATCGCGGAGATGGGGACGCCGCGCGGGTCCTCCCACTCGGGCGCGATGATCGGGCACTGGCCCGCTGGGACGGTGAAGCGGGCGTTGGGGTGGGCGGCCGGAGTGGTGGACTCCGGCGTCCAGTCCTGGCCCTTCCAGTCGGTGAGGTGCGCGGGCGCCTCCTCGGTCATGCCCTCCCACCACACGTCGTTGTCGTCCGTGAGCGCGACGTTGGTGAAGACCGAGTTGCCCCACAGGGTCTTCATGGCGTTGGCGTTCGTGTGCTCGCCCGTGCCGGGCGCGACGCCGAAGAAGCCCGCCTCCGGGTTGATCGCGTAGAGCTGCCCGTCCTCGCCGAACCGCATCCAGGCGATGTCGTCGCCGATGGTCTCGACTGTCCAGCCCGGGACCGTCGGCTCCAGCATGGCGAGGTTGGTCTTGCCGCAGGCGGAGGGGAAGGCGGCGGCCACGTACTTCGACTCCCCGCGCGGCGGGGTCAGCTTCAGGATGAGCATGTGCTCGGCGAGCCAGCCCTCGTCGCGTGCCATGACGGAGGCGATGCGCAGCGCGTAGCACTTCTTGCCCAGCAGCGCGTTGCCGCCGTAGCCGGAGCCGAAGGACCAGATCTCGCGGGACTCGGGGAAGTGCGAGATGTACTTCGTGCTGTTGCACGGCCACGGCACGTCGGCCTCGCCGTCGGCCAGCGGCGCCCCGACGCTGTGGACGGCCTTGACGAAGAAGCCGTCCTCGCCCAGCTCGTCCAGCACCGGCTGTCCCATGCGGGTCATCGTGCGCATGGAGACGGCGACGTAGGCGGAGTCGGTGATCTCGACGCCGAGCGCGGAGAGCGGCGAGCCGAGCGGGCCCATGCAGAACGGGACGACGTACATCGTCCGGCCGCGCATCGCGCCACGGAAGACGCCGCCGCCCTGCTCGCCGGAGCCGTCGCCCGCACCGGTGAAGATGGCCCGCATCTCGGCGGGGTCCTTCCAGTGGTTCGTCGGGCCCGCGTCCTCCTCCTTCTCGGAGCAGATGAACGTGCGGTCCTCCACGCGGGCGACGTCGGTCGGGTCGGAGGCGGCGTAGTAGGAGTTCGGGCGTTTGATCGGGTCGAGTTTCCTGAAGGTGCCCTTCTCGACGAGCTCCTCGCTGAGGCGCTCGTACTCGGCCTCGGATCCGTCGCACCAGACGATCCGGTCGGGCTCGGTGAGGGCGGCGATCTCGTCGACCCAGGCGATGAGTCCCTGGTGACGGGTGGGGACAGAGGTGGTGGTGGGAGCCGCAGAACTGCGCGCCACGATCGCTCCAGACGGTTGAGGGTTATGAGCGGATACCTGCACGTATATCCGCTTTCCTTTGTCTCTCAGCGCGCCCCTTGGGGGCCACGACCCGGATGCGTTCGTGGCTGAACTCAGGGTTGCTCATCCGGTGCCGCCCTTGCTCATTTGATCATCCGAGCCTAGAGCGTCTCTGTCCAGATGGGAACGGTGTGGCCATCGCCACTCGCGGGGGCGCCGATGACGGCCGACGTAACCTACGGTTCCGTAGGTCCGCGTAGGTACGATTGCCCGCATGACTGCCGTGCCCCGCTCGCAGGAGCAGACGACCGTCCCTGAAACGTCCACAAGCGCGAACAGTGCGGAGAGTGCGGAGAGCGCGGGCGAGCCGGGCCACCATCCGGTCGGTTCGGCCGCCGCCACCATCGAGTCGGCCGCGGCCTCGGTCGGCTCGGCCGCGGCGGCGATTCCGCAGCTCATCAAGCCCCGGCTGCGGGGCTGGCTGCACGCGGGCATGTTCCCCGCGGTCCTGATCGCCGGGATATTCCTCACCGCGCTCGCCGGAAGCACCCGGGGGCGCATCGCCTGCGCCGTCTACACGCTCAGCGCGTGCCTGCTCTTCGGCATCAGCGCCCTCTACCACCGTGGTGACTGGAGTCCGCGGGCCAACGCCGTCCTGCGACGCCTCGACCACGCCAACATCTTCCTGATCATCGCGGGCACCTACACGCCGCTGACGATCCTGCTGCTGCCCGACGGGCGCGGCGACCTGCTCCTGTGGGGGGTCTGGGCCGCCGCGCTGTTCGGCATCGCCTTCCGCGTCTTCTGGGTCGGCGCGCCGCGCTGGCTCTACACGCCCTGCTACATCGCGATGGGCTGGGCCGCGGTCTTCTTCCTGCCGGACTTCCTCCAGAAGGGCGGCATCGCGGTCCTCGTCTGCGTCATCGTCGGCGGACTGCTCTACAGCGCGGGCGGCATCATCTACGGCATCAAGCGCCCGAACCCCTCCCCGCGCTGGTTCGGCTTCCACGAGGTCTTCCACTCCCTGACGCTCGCGGCGTTCGTCGTCCACTACGTGGGCATCTCCCTGGTGGCCTACCAGCACCACTGAACACGCGCCTGCCTCACGGACATCACGGACCGGGCCCGGCACCCCTGGGGGGCTGGGCCCTCGCCGTGCCTGGCCTGTCCCGCCCTCTACCGCGACACCGAGACAGAGGCAGGATCGTGGTACAGGGGGACCAGCTCACAGACCCGACGAAGCTCGGTCAACTCCGCGACGTGAAACCCGGTGAGACGTTCGTGGAGGTGCCCGCCGAACTGTTCGTATTCGCACCCAAGGAGGACCGTGGTTGATCTCGCCACTGGTGAGGACTTCCTGAAGCTGTTCCGCGACTTCCACCACACTGCCTTCCGGCTGGAGGTGCGCACGGCCTACGGAATTCCGGAAGAGGACGAGCCGTTCAGGGACTTCCTCGCGGGACGGCAGCCGCCGATCTCATGGTTCCGGCCGTGGCTCAGCCTCATGGAGGAGCAGACCGCTCAGGGGAAGAGAGTCGAGCGGGTTCGGCTGATCGATGAACCGCCTTCCGACTATCTGCGGTTCGAACTGTGGGGCACGCCGTACAACCTCGCCGCTGGCGAGGACATCCGGTACCTCCGCCGTGCGGAGGCCGCGCCTCTCGCCCTGCCCGAGCACGACTTCTGGTTGTTCGACAGTCGTCTCGTGGCCCGGCTCCAGTTCGGTGACCGGGACCGGTTCCTCGGCGTCACCCTCTCCGAGGACCCCGAGGACGCGCTTCGCCACGTACGGTGGCGGGACGCGGCCTGGAGCCGCGCGCAGACGCTTCACGAGTACGAGCGGGAGACCGTCGAAAGGCCGTGACCGACTTTCAGACGGCGCGGGTCGCACTCGGCACGCGGCTCCGGGAGCTTCGTGTCGAGTCCGACTTGCTGGGCAAGGAGCTGGCGCACCGGTGCGGCTGGCAGCCCTCCAAGGTCTCCCGTATCGAGACCGGCAAGCAGACCCCCAGCGTCGCGGATCTGCGCACATGGGCCTCCGTTCTGGACCGGGATGAGACCTTCGAGGAACTCAAGGGGCGGCTTCGGACCCTGGAGACGCACTACGCCTCGTGGCGCCGCCAACTGGCCGCTGGAACGAAGGCGAGTCAGGAAGCGTGGCAGGCAACGGAAGACAGCGTCGATCACGTGCGGAACTTTGAGGCCGCCGTCGTCCCAGGGCTGTTGCAGACCGCGGAGTACGCACGGCACATGCTGATCCGGACTACGGATCTCCACAGGACCGTGCCCGATATCGACGCGGGGGTGAACGCCCGTCTCCAACGTCAGCAGGCCCTTTACGAAACAGGTCGCCGCTTCGAGTTCCTGCTCTGGGAGCCCGCGCTTCGCATGCTCATCTGCCCGCGCGACGTCATGGCCGGGCAGCTCGACCGGCTGGCTGGTCTTATCGGAATGTCCACCGTCAGCCTCGGCATCGTCCCGCTCGGCGTCGCGCTGGCCGTCGTGCCCACCCACGGGTTCTGGCTCTTCGACCGCCGGTTGGTGATGGTGGAGACGATCGGAGCCGAGCTACGGCTGAACGAGGGCGACGAGATCGACTTGTACACGACAGTGTGGAACGAACTGTCCGATGCCGCTGCGTACGGCTCCCACGCGCACCGCCTGCTCGCTCGCGCCAGGGCCGCGCTGAACCTGGCCTGAGAGAAGTTTGCGCAAGCTGCCATCTGGATTCGCAATCGCGCGCAACGGATCAGACAGGCCGCAACCCCCCTCTTACGGTCCTGTGCATGTACGCGGTTACGCCCCTGGCAGCGGGGCTGCGGGTCCGTCCCGCCTGGCTGCCCTTGGACGATGAACTCGCCGGTGTCGACGCCGGAGTGTGGTGGGACGCGATCGCCATCGACGGCGACCTCGGCGCCGCCGTGGCCGAGCGGCTGAAGGCCGGGCCGGTCGCCGTGACGACCCGCTCCGCCGCACCCCGCTGGTACGTCCTCGTACCGCCCGGGACCGCCGAGACCTGGTCCCAGCCCGGCACCCAGGCCCTGGGCGACGGCTGCCGCCTCGGCCTGCCCGGCAGCCCCACCGCGACGGAGTACGCGGTGCGCTGGGAGGTTCCCCCACGGTTTTGCGCGGTCCCACCGCTCACCGATCCGGCACGGCTCGTCGAGGCGATGGACGCCGTACGCCCGCTCGGCAGCACGTCATGACCGGCCCGGTCTACGGCACGGACCCGCTCGCCCACGCGGAAGGAGCGTGCACGGTGAGCCCGCGCTGTTTCCGGTGCCGCACGGCGCCGGGGACGAAGCTGGTGCACAACATCCGCGCGGGTGATGCGCGTTGTACCCGCCCGGATTTGTTGCCGCGTGCAGTACCCGTCATGGTCTGCGACGGCTGCGCGGCCGACATCACCGCCGAGGACGCCGCACGCGCCCGGACCCCGGAGGCGGCACGGTGAGCGCGCCGCACGAGTGCGACGTGGCCGAGGACCGGCACGAAAGTGAGGTACGCGAACACGTCACCGCAAGGTCGAGCCCGTACTACCGGCCGTTGTGGCTGTGCGCGCGGCACCGTCGCTACGTCGGCTTCGCCCTGGACCGCATCAGCGTGACCGGTGAGGAGCTGGCCCGTGCCATCGCCGTCCTCTCTGGCGCGGGCAAGAAGCGCGCCGAGGCCGAGCAGGACACCGAACCCGCGCCGCCCGCCCTGCGCGTAGTGCGCACCCCGTGACCCCACCCACCACTGACCCCCGGAGCAGCCCCGTGCCCCGCGACCACACCGTTCTCATCCCCGCCGACCCCGAGGACGTCTTCTACGACCCCCACGGCTGGGCAACGTCATCAGGTTTTCCCGTAGCCGTACTCGACGGCCACGCACCCCACTTCGTCATGCGCCGCATCCAGGACCGTGCCGTGCGTCTCATGTACGAGCTGCCGCACGGGACCGCCTTCCTGACCACCTACCCCCGCCCCATGCCGTCGGGCCAGGTCATCGAGATCATGGAAGGCAACCTCGCCACCTTCCTCACCGCACACGCCTGCCACCCCCTCCGCCTCCGCGACAAGGGCGAACGGATCACCGTCGACGGGGAGCCCCGCGACTGCCTCAGCACCCTCCTCGCCCCCCCCGGCGCTGGTGGCACGCCCGCCATACCCGTATCGGCAAGGCCCTGGAGCACGAGGGCCGCACCGTCATCCTCACCGCACCCCTCGTCGGCGGGCGCACGCTCCAGCTCACCACCACGCCCCGGGGCCCAACCCCCTGATCGCCCGCCCCCTGGGGAGCCGTCGGCAGCGGTCCAGGGGGCGGGTCCCGTGCCCCGGTGTGGGCGTGGCGGCGCCCGGACCCCGTGCCGGGGCCCCGCACCGGGGCACCGTGGCGCCCGTCGCCTGGCCTGGCTGGACCTCAGCCCACCGGCGTGCGCCGCACCGAGCGGCCCGCCAGGACGTCCGTGCGGCGGCCGTCCTCGATCACGGGACGGCCGTCGATCAGCACATGCGGGATGCCGACGGGCAGCGTGCGCGGCGCCTCGAAGGTCGAACCGGCGGCGACCGTCTCCGGGTCGAAGAGGACGAGGTCGGCGCGGTACCCCTCGCGCACCAGCCCCCGGTCGGGCAGCCGCAGCCGCGCCGCTGCCCGCGAGGTGAGGTGCGCGACGCACTCCTCCAGCGAGAGGACGCCCAGTTCGCGCACGTAGCGCCCGAGGTACTGCGGGAACGTGCCGTACGCGCGGGGGTGCGGCTTGGTGCCCTGGAGGATGCCGTCGCTGCCGCCTGTGTGCACGGGGTGGCGCATGATCTGCCGGACGTTCTCCTCGTGGCCCACGTGCTGGAGGATCGTCGAGCCGAGCCGGTCCTCCAGCAGCAGCCGGTGCGCGGTGACGAACGGCTCCTCGCCGCGCTCGGCCGCCGACTCCGCGACGGTCTTGCCGACGTACGCGTCCAGCGCCGGATCGCTGACGCCCGAGATCTCGATGGCGTCCCACTCGATGGGCACCCCGTGGCAGCCGTCGGCGCCCTCGACCTCCATGACGTGGCGGATGCGCGCCGTGGTCTCGGGATCGCGCAGCCGCGCGAGGATCGACTCGGGGCCGCCCTCGCTCGCCCAGCTCGGCAGCATCGCGACGAGCGTCGTGCAGCCGGGGGTGTACGGGTAGGTGTCGAGCGTGATGTCCGCGCCGTCGCCCACCGCGCGGTCCAGGAGGGCCAGCAGTTCGGGGGCCTTGCCCTTGTTCACGCCGAAGTTCATGGTGGCGTGCGCGAGATGGAGCGCGCAGCCCGCCTCGTGGGTGAGCGCGACCATCTCCTCGTACGCCTGGAGCGCGCCCGCGCCGTAGGAGCGGTGGTGCGGGCAGTAGTAGCCGCCGTAGGCGGCGACGGTGCGGCACAGCTCCGTCAGCTCCGCGTCCGACGCGTACATGCCCGGCGTGTAGGTGAGCCCGGAGGACATGCCGACCGCGCCCTGCTCCAGACCTTCGGCGACGAGCTGCCGCATGCGCGTGACCTCGTCGGGCGTCGCGGGCCTGGCGTCCCAGCCGACGGCGAGCATCCGCACGGTGCCCTGCGGGATCAGATACGCGGCGTTGACGGCGGTGCCCTGGCGGTCGATGCGGTCGAGGTACTCGCCGACGGTGCGCCAGTCGAAGTCGATGTCGCTCCCGTCGCCGTTCCAGCCGGTGATGGCGGAGCGCACCTCGGCCAGGGTGCGCTCGTCCACGGGCGCGTAGGACAGGCCGTCCTGGCCGATGACTTCGAGGGTGACGCCCTGCGCTGCCTTCGCCGAGTGGTCGGGGTCGCGCAGCAGCGCGAGGTCGGAGTGCGCGTGCATGTCGATGAACCCGGGGGAGAGGGCCAGCCCGTCCGCCTCGATGACCCGCCTGCCCTGGGGGCGCGGCTCCGTCGCGTCCTCGCGGCGGATCTCGGCGACGCGGCCCTCGCGTACGCCGACGTCGGCACGGTAGGAGGGACCGCCGCCGCCGTCCACGACGCGGGCGTCTCTGATGACCAGGTCCATGTTCATGTTCTTCCTCACTTCGCCCATCGCCGTTCGGTGCGGTCGGTCCGGTCCGGTCCGGCCCTCAGAAGAAGGTGCGGATCAGGTCCGTCACCGTGCCGTCCGCCTCGACGAGGGGGATGAGCTGCCACTTGTCGAAGATCGTGCACGGGTGCGACATGCCGAGCGCGACCCAGTCCCCGACCTCCAGCTCGACGCCCTCGTCCGTGCGCACCCACGCGTGCTGGTCGGAGAGCCCCGTGACGGTGATGCCCTCGGCGCCCCGTACCGTGCCGTCGCGCGAGGAGCGCACCGCGTGCGCCTCGGGCAGGTGGAGGTCGTGGGCCGCGTCGCGCTTGCCCGCGTTCAGGAACGCCTGGCCTGGCGCGGGCCGTGAGACGACTTGCGTCCACAGCGTGAAAGCGGACTGGAGCGCGCCCTCGTCGGGGACGCGGTTGAAGGGGGTCAGCTCCTTGTAGTGGCCGTCGTCGTGCGAGACGTACGCGCCGGAGCGCAGCAGCTTCAGCGTGGGCCGCGACAGCTCGGGCAGCTCGGCGAAGACCTCGGCGACCGCGTCGAACCAGGCGCTGCCGCCGGCGCTCACGACGATCTCGTCCACGGCGTCGAAGTGCCCGTCCGCGTCGAGGTCGGCGGCCAGCGCGGTGAGGCGGCGCAGCCAGGCGCTCACGCGGGCGTGGTCGGCCTGCGGGACCTCGCCCTCGTAGCCCGCGACGCCGACCAGGCGCAGGGTGCCGGTGGCGGCGACGGCCCCGGCCAGCGCTCGGCACTCGTCCTCGGTACGGACGCCGGTGCGCGCGCCCTCGCCCGCGCCCAGCTCGATCACGACGTCGACGGGTCGGGTGGCGCCCGCGTCGCGCAGCGCCTCGTCCATCAGCGCGACGCCGCGCTCGGAGTCGACGTAGCAGACGAACCGGAAGCCGGGGTCCGCGTCCAGCTCGCCCGCGACCCAGCGCAGCGCGGCGGCGTCCACCAGCTCGTTGGCGAGGAAGATCCGGGGCACGCCGTAGGCGCGGGCCACGCGCGCCTGGTGCGGGACGGCCAGCGTGATGCCCCAGGCGCCGTGCTCCAGCTGGCGCGCGAAGAGCTGCGGCGCCATGGAGGTCTTGCCGTGCGGCGCGAAGGCGAGCCCGTGGCGTGCCGAGTAGGTCTCCATGAGCGCGAGGTTGTGTTCCAGGCGCTCGGCCGACAGGGCCATGACGGGGGTGGTGAAGCCGCCGGTGAACACGTTGCGGCGCTCGGCCGCCAGCGCGCCGACCGTCGTCCCTGCCGCATCCGGGGGGAGCCCCTTGAAGCGGTGGTCGACCTTCTCGTCGGCGAGGCGGGCGAGGTCGGCGACTGCGTTGTCGGCGGCGGTCATGGCGGCTCCGTAAAAAATCTTGTTGCAAGAAATGCAACAGCCATTGCGTATAACGCTCACTGCTGTCTAGCATCCCGGCGAACACCCGGTCAATGGATCCCCAAGGTTGAGGAGCGGTACAGATCGTGACCAGCACCCCGCACGCCGACGTCGTCTGCCTGGGCGAGTCCATGGTCACGTTCCTGCCCTCCCGCCCCGGCCCACTGGCCGACGTGCCCTCCTTCGCACGGGCCATCGGCGGCGCCGAGTCCAACGTGGCCTGCGCCCTCGCCGGCGCCGGGCACGCCACGCGCTGGGTCAGCCGGGTGGGTGCCGACGGCTTCGGCGACCACCTCGTGGCGGCCGTCGCCGGGCACGGCGTGGACGTCTCGGCCGTCGAGCGCGACGCGGACCGGCCGACGGGGATCTACTTCCGCACGGAGGGCGAGCGCGACGCGGGGCTCGCGGGGGAGGACCCGGGCGCCGGACCCGTCGCCGAGGTCGCCTACTACCGCGCAGGGTCGGCCGCCTCCGCCATGTCCCCTGCCAACACCCCCGTCGAGCGCGCCGACGCGGGCCGCGTCCTGCACCTCACCGGCATCACGGCCGCGCTCTCCGACGGCTGCCTCGCGCTGCTGCGCACCCTCACCGCGCCGCGCCCCGGGCGCCCGCTCGTCTCCTTCGACGTCAACTACCGCATGGGCCTGTGGTCCTGTGCCCCCGAGGGCGGCGGCCCCGGCGTCCTGCTGGACCTCGCGCGCGGCGCCGACGTGGTCTTCGTCGGCGACGACGAGGCCGAGGCCGCCTGGGGCGTCACGGGCGGCCCTGCCGCCGTACGGGCCGCGCTGCCCGAGCCCGCCGTGCTGGTGGTCAAGCAGGGCTCGCGGGGCGCCACCGCGTTCGCCCGCCGCTCCGACGGCGCGGACGGGGCAGACAGGGCCGACGGCACGGGCGAGGCCGACGGCGCGGGTGGGGCCGACGGTGCCCGCGAGGACCAGGTCGTCTCCGTGCCCGCGCTGCGCGTGGACGTCGTCGCGTCCGTCGGCGCGGGCGACGCCTTCGCCGCCGGGTTCCTCTCCGCCACCCTGCGCGGGCTGCCGCTGCGCGAGCGGCTGCGCCACGGCCACCTCACAGCCGCCGCCGCGCTCACCGTGCCGGGCGACCTGGCCGCGCCCCCGGCCCGCGCGCACGCCGACCGGCTGGCCGCACTCGACGACGAGGCGTGGGGGACACTGCGTCTCGGCCCCGGCTGGACCGGCGAACCGGACCGCGAACCGGGAACGGACCGCGAACCGGAACCCGCACAGGACCCGGACGGCCGGGCCGCGAACGCACCGGAAGCGGCGACCCAGAGCGCGGCACAGATCGCAGAGGCAGAGAAGGCGAACGCCACATGAGCCAGACCGTCGACAGAGCCCTGAGCATCCTCCCCCTCCTCGCCGAGGGCCCTGCCAACCTGGAGCAGGTGTCCCAGCGGCTCGGCGTCCACAAGTCCACCGCGCTGCGCCTCCTCCGTACGCTCCACGAGCACGGCATCGTCTACCGCCAGCCCGACCAGCGCTACCGGCTCGGCGCGCGCCTCTTCGCGCTCGCGCAGGAGGCCGTCGAGAATCTCGACGTACGGGAGATCGCCCACCCCCACCTCGTGGAGCTGAATGAGCGGACGGGCCACACCGTCCACCTCGCCGTCTACGAGGAGAACGAGGTCCTCTACATCGACAAGGTCGAGAGCCGCTACCCGGTGCGGATGTACTCGCGCATCGGCAAGCCCGTCGCCATCACCGTCGCGGCCGTGGCCAAGCTGCTGCTCGCCGACCTCCCCGAGACCGAGCGGCGCGCCGTCGCCGAACGGCTCGACTACCCCATGTACACGCCCCGTTCGACCCCGAACGCCGCCGCCTTCCTCACGGAACTGGCGAAGGTGCGCGAACAGGGCTGGGCCACCGATCTCGGTGGTCACGAGGAGTCCATCAACTGCGTCGGCGCCCCGATCAGGGGCGCGGACGGGCGCGCCGTCGCCGCGATGTCGGTGTCCGCGCCGAACGTCGTCGTCAGCGCCGACGAACTCCTCAAGCTCGTGCCGCTGGTGCGCCGCACCGCCGACGCCGTCAGCGCCGAGTACTCAGGAAAGACCCCTCCCAAGGAACAGCAAGGACAGCAGGGAAAGCCATGAGCGACAAGCTGACCAAGACCGCCCTCACCCCGGCGACGCACACCACCCCGCCCGCGAAGTTCTCGCACGGCGTCAAGAAGGGCAACATCCTCCAGGTCGCGGGCCAGGTCGGGTTCGGCCCGGCCGTCGAGGGCCAGGCCCCTACCCCCGTGGGCCCCGGGCTGCGCGAGCAGACCCTCCAGACCCTCGCCAACGTCGAGGCCATCCTCAAGGAGGGTGGTGCGAGCTGGGAGGACGTGATGATGATGCGCGTCTACCTCACCGACACCTCGCACTTCGCCGAGCTGAACGCGATCTACAACGAGTACTTCGACGGCCTCCAGGAGGCCCCCGCGGCCCGCACCACGGTGTACGTCGGCCTCCCGGCCGGTCTCCTCGTCGAGATCGACGCGCTGGCCGTCCTCGGCTGACGCCTCTTCGCCGGGCCCGCCGGGCGCGCCGCACACCGTCGCGTCGCGCCCGGGGGCCGAAGGCCCCGTCGGACGGTGGCCGTAGGCGACCGGTGACGTACGCAGCCGTACGCCGTCCCGCGCCCCCACCCGCCGCCGCCCCTCCGGCACGCCGCAGCACTCCGCGGCCGTGCCCCTCGGGCCGTGACACCGCCGCGCGCCGCCACCCGGCGCCCGCCGTGCCACGGCCCCGCACAGGCCCGCGTCCGCCCATCCCCCCGAGGGCGGGCGCGGCGCCTCGGCCCGACGCGCAGGGACCCCCGCCCACGCGTCGCGGCCGGGGCACCCCCTCCCAGCCACCTTCGCGACGCCGGCGCGAGGCCACCGCGGCGCACCCCGCGCCGCCGCCGCGCGACACGCGTGCCGCAACCCCGCACCCCCCACGCCGGAGATCCGAACTCGCCGGACCCCCCCCGAAACCAGCACGGAAACAACGAGGTTCCCCATGTTGCTCGCCGCCCCCGCGTCCGAGGACGCGCCACCACACACCGGCGGACTGCTCGCCCTCATCGGCGGTACGGGCGGTCTGCTGACCGTCGCCGCGCTGGGCATCCTGCTGCTGCTCTTCCTGATCATCAAGGTCCGCCTCCAGCCCTTCGTGGCCCTCCTCGCGGTCTCCATCGCGGTCGGCCTGGGCGCGGGGCTCTCGGTGACCGAACTCTTCGGCACCGTCCAGAAGTCGGACGCGGTCTCGCTCATCGAGTCCGGCATGGGCGGCATCCTCGGCCATGTCGCGGTCATCATCGGCCTGGGCACCATGCTCGGCGCGATACTGGAGGTCAGCGGCGGCGCCGAGGCGCTCTCCACCCGCCTCCTCGGCCTCTTCGGCGAGAAGCGCGCCCCGCTGGCCATGGGTCTGACGGGCCTCATCTTCGGCATCCCCGTCTTCTTCGACGTCGGCATCTTCGTCCTCGCGCCGATCGTCTACGCCGCAGCCAAGCGCTCCGGCAAGTCCGTGCTGCTCTACGCGATGCCGCTGCTCGCCGGGCTCTCCATGACGCACGCCTTCCTGCCGCCCCACCCGGGCCCCGTCGCCGCCGCAGGGCTGCTGAAGGTGGACCTGGGCTGGGTCATCCTCATGGGCATCGTCTGCGGCATCCCCGCCGTGCTGGCCGCCTGGGCGTACTCCGCGTGGATCGGCAAGCGCATCTTCGTCGAGGTCCCGCAGGACATGGTCGAGGCCATGGAGGAGTCCAAGGCGGCCGTCGCCGCCGAGCAGCGCGCCTCGGGGACCACGCCCGCCGAGAAGCCCGTCGCGCTCGGCACCGTGCTCACCATCATCGGCACCCCGCTCGTCCTCATCCTCCTGGCGACGTTCTCCTCCATCGCGCTGGACCCCTCCACGCTGCGCTCGGTCATCGAGTTCTTCGGGCACCCCTTCGTGGCGCTGACCCTCGCGCTGTTCCTCGCGTACTGGCTGCTGGGCATCCGGCGCGGCTGGTCCCGCAAGTCCCTGGAGACCGTCTCCACCTCGTCGCTGAAGCCGATCGGCAACATCCTGCTCGTCGTCGGCGCGGGCGGCGTCTTCGGCGCCGTGCTCCAGGGCAGCGGCGTCGCCCAGGCCCTCGCTGACGCGTTCAGCGACGCCGGGCTGCCCGTGATCCTGCTCGCGTGGCTGATCTCCGTCGTGCTGCGCGTGGCCCAGGGCTCGGCGACTGTCGCCATCGTGACCACGGCGGGCATCGTCGCGCCGCTGCTCTCGGCCGGTGACTTCTCGCAGGCGAGCGTCGCGCTGGTCATCATGGCCATCTCGGCGGGCTCCATCTTCGCCTCGCACGTGAACGACGGCGGGTTCTGGATGGTCGCCAAGTATTTCGGCATCTCCGAGCGCGACACGCTCAAGTCCTGGACGGTGCTGGAGTCGGTGCTGTCCGTGGCGGGCTTCGCGGTCGCGGCGGTGGTGAGCCTCTTCGTCTGAGAGACGGGGCCCGTCCTGGGCCCCGCCCGTACCGAGGTACCGAACGCGCTCCGGAGCGGCAACGTCCGCTTGTCCGGGGCGCGTTCGTCGTTTCCGGGGGGTCTTGTGGGCGCCGCGTGAACGCCCAACAATGCTGCGCGTCAGGCCGAACGAACCTTCGGTACACGAGAGGAACCCCCCACATGAAGAGATCTCTCGTCGGCACCCTCAGCGCGGCCTTCTGCACGGCCGCCGCGCTCACGGGACTCGCCACGGCCCCGGCCGCCGCCGACACCGCCTCCACGACCCCCGCCCCGCGCGTCGCACCCGACTTCGCGGGCACGGTCGCGCTCAGCAACTGCTCCGGCTCGCTCGTCCGGATGCCCGACTCGAAGCCCGGCGACCCCGGGCTCGTCCTCTCCAACGGGCACTGCCTCCAGGAGGGCATGCCCGAGCCCGGCGAGGTCGTCACCGACCAGCCCTCCAGCCGGTCCTTCACCCTCCTGAAGGCCGACGGCTCCAGTGCGGGCCAGGTCAGTGCCACGAAGATCAGCTACGCGACGATGACCGACACGGACGTCTCCCTCTACGAACTCGGCTCCACCTACGAGCAGATCGAGTCCCGGTACGGCATAGCCCCGCTGGACGTGGAGGCCGCGCGCCCCACGCAGGGCAACGCCATCACCGTCGTCTCCGGCTATTGGAAGGAGACCTTCGCCTGCTCCATCGACGGCTTCGTGCCCGAGCTGCGCGAGGACGGCTGGACGATGAAGGACTCCCTGCGCTACACGCCCGAGTGCAGGACGAAAGGCGGCACCTCCGGCTCCCCGGTCATCGACAACGCCTCCGGCAAGGTTGTCGGCGTCAACAACACCCGCAACGAGAACGGCGAGGAGTGCACCCTCAACAACCCGTGCGAGGTGGACGAGAACGGCGAGGTGACCGTGCGCGAGGGCATCGCGTACGGGCAGCAGACCCACACCCTCGTCCCGTGCGTGGGCGAGGGCAACAAGATCGACCTCGGCCTCCCCGGCTGCGCCCTGCCCAAGCCATGACCCCGCCGTAACCACGCCTTGCGGGCGCCCGGCTTCCGCTTCGTACCGCGCTCTTGTGGGCCTGTGACCCGGGGCCCAAGAATGCCCCGGGTCACACCGGACACACTTTCGGTACCGGAGAGGAACCCCATGAAGAGACCTCTCGCCGGCTTGTTCGCGGCGACCTGCACTGCGGCACTGGCCCTCGCGGGGCTCACGGCGGCCCCCGCGTCGGCGGCGGATACATCGGGCAAGGCGGGCGCGGCGGGCAAGAGACCGGCGGCCGTCCCGTCGTTCGCCGGGACGGTCGCGCTGAGCAACTGCTCGGGCTCGCTCGTGCGGATGCCGGAGTCCGAGCCGGGCGACCCTGGGCTCGTGCTCTCCAACGGCCACTGCCTGGAAGAGGGCATGCCGGGCCCCGGCGAGGTCGTCACGGACCGGCCCTCGGACCGGACCTTCACGCTGCTGGAGGCCGACGGCTCCGACGCGGGGCAGGTCAGCGCGTCGAAGATCAGCTACGCGACGATGACGGACACGGACGTCTCCCTCTACGAACTCGACGCCACCTACGAGCAGATCGAGGACAAGTTCGGCATCGAGCCGCTGGAGGTGCAGAGCAAGCACCCCGTCGCGCGCAAGGACATCACCGTCGTCTCGGGCTACTGGAGGGAGAAGTTCCAGTGCGGCCTGGACGGCTTCGTGCCCGAGCTGCACGAGTACCACTGGATATGGAAGGACTCCCTGCGCTACACGCCAGAGTGCAGGACGAAGGGCGGCACCTCCGGCTCCCCGGTCATCGACAACCGCACCGGGAAGGTCATCGGCGTCAACAACACCCGTAACGAGAACGGCGAGCGGTGCACCCTGGACAACCCCTGCGAGGTGGACAGGAAGGGCAGGGTGACAGTGCGGCCCGACATCGCGTACGGGCAGCAGACCTACACGCTCGCGCGCTGCGTCGGCGACGGCAACAAGCTGGACCTCGACCGCCGCGGCTGCGTGCTCCCCGAGCCCCAGCCGTAACGGCCGACGGCAGACCACCCCGGGCCCACGGCCCGGGGTGGCGAGGGGACGGGCCCGTCGGGTCAGGAGAGGCCGTCGACGTGCGGTCCGACGGTCTTCGACCAGGCGTTTCCGTTGCTGGCGTCCCAGTTGGTCGACCAGGTCATGGCGCCCCGGATGCCGGGGTACGTCTTCTCGGGCTTGAAGCTGCCGCAGTTCTCGCCCTTGGCCAGGCAGTCCAGCGCGTCGTTGACGACGCCGGGCTCCACGAAGCCCGAGCCCGCCGCGCTGGAGGTGGCGGGGGTGCCGATGCCCACCTGCGACGGGTCGAGACCGCCCTCCAACTGGACGCAGGCGAGCGAGGTGAGGAAGTCGACGGTGCCCGAGGAGTAGACCTTGCCGTCGCAGCCGTTCATCGAACCGCTGTTGTAGTACTGCATGTTGACGACGGTCAGGAAGTCCTTGATCGCGAGCGCCGTCTTGAAGTACTCGTTCTCCGGCGACTGCATGTCCACGGTCTGCGGCGCCATGGTGACCACGACGTCGCTCTTCTGGGACTGGATCGACTTGAGGGCCTGCGTCATGTATGTCGAATCGAGGCCGTTCTCCAGGTCGATGTCCACGCCGTCGAAGCCGTACTCGTCCATCAGGGACACGATGCTCTTGGCGAAGGCGTCCGCCGAGGCGTCGTCGGAGACGCTGACGGCGCCCTTCTCGCCGCCGACCGAGACGATCACGGACTTGCCCGCGGCGTGCTTCGCCTCGATGTCCGCCTTGAACTCGTCCTCCGAGCCGTAGCCGGTGGCGGGGTCGAGGATGAAGTCCACCTCGCCCGGCGAGCCCGTCGCGTCCGCGAAGGCGACGGCGATGATGTCGTAGTCGTCCGGGACGTCGCTGAGCTTCTGCTTGGCGGCGCCGTTGTCGAAGTTCTGCCAGTAGCCGGTGACCGCGTGCGCCGGGACGTCCGAGGCGCCGACGGCGGGCGCCGCAGCGCCGCCGTCCTCCTCGCCCGCGTAGGCGGTGCCGACGGCGGCCGTCGCGCCGAGGGCGAGTACGGCGGCGGCGAACCCGGCGACGAGGCGGGCACGGCCGCGGGGCCGCTTCCCGGGTGCGGGGGTGGGGGATGCGTGCTGTGCGAGGGTACGGGTTTTTGCGCGTGCCACAACTGCCTCCGTCGTGGGGGGACATGGGGAGGGTGGTGCTGTGTGCGATGCGCGGGGACCCTGCGCTTGCCGTACAACGTGGTCCAGACCAATACGGTTGTCAAGACCTCTGACAGCGACCCCGTGCGTGCTGCCGCCGCCGGACCCCTTGTGCTGATCGTCCCGGGAAGGGTTGGATGCGCGGGCGTACAGGGGACGAGGCGGAGGGCAGCGAGATGGCAACGGAAGACGGCGCGCCGCAGGCCGGGAAGGGCGCGGAGCCGGGAACGGGGCCGGGCGCGGACCCCGTCACGGGAACGGGCGCGGGGACGGCTGCGGACACAGCGCCGCCCCTGCGCAAGCCGAGCTGGAAGAAGATCGGCCCCGGCGTCGTCGTCGCCGCGACCGGCGTCGGCGCGGGCGACCTCGTGGCCACCCTCATCGCGGGCAGCAAGTTCGGCTACACGCTGCTGTGGGCGGCGGTGATCGGCTGCATCGTCAAGATCGCCCTCGCGGAGGCCACCGGGCGCTGGCACCTCGCCACGGGACGCACCCTCTTCGACGGCTGGCGCACCCTCGGCCCCTGGACCACCGTCTACTTCGCCGTCTACGTCGTCATCTGGGGCTTCGTCTACGGCGGCACCGCGATGTCAGCGTCCGGGCTGCCGCTGGCCGCGCTCTTCCCCGACGTGCTGAACCTCAAGGCGTGGGCGATCATCTCCGGGCTGGTCGGGCTCGTGTTCGTCTGGTTCAACCGCTACGCCGTGTTCGAGAAGGTCATGACGGTGCTCATCGGCGTCATGTTCGTGGTCGTCGTCTACGTCGCGATCCGCGTCGCGCCCGACCTCGGCAACGCCTTCTCCGGACTGCTGCCCGTGCTCCCCGACGGCTCCCTGCTCTACACCCTCGGCCTCATCGGCGGCGTCGGCGGCACCATCACCATGGCGGCCTACGGGTACTGGGTGAACTCCAAGGGCTGGACCGACAGCAGCTGGATGAAGATGATGCGGCTCGACAACCGCGTCGCCTACATCACCACCGGCATCTTCGTCGTCGCCATGCTGATCGTCGGCGCCGAACTGCTGCACGCCTCCCACGCCTCCCTCACCGAGGGCGACAAGGGCCTGGTGGACCTCGGCAACATCCTGGAGGAGCGCTTCGGCGCCTTCACCGCCAACCTGTTCCTCGTCGGCTTCTTCGCCACCTCCTTCACCTCGCTGATCGGCGTCTGGCAGGGCGTCAGCCTGATGTTCGCGGACTTCACCGAGCGGCTGCGGGCCGCCCGCGCCGGGAACGGCGGGCAAGGGGAAGCGGACCTGAGCGCGGTCGCCGTCGCCAGGGGCGAGCGGGAGCGGTCGCTGCCCTTCCGCGCCTATCTGCTGTGGCTGACCTTCCCGCCCATGAGCCTGCTCTTCCTCGACGAGCCCTTCGGCCTGGTCGTCGGCTACGGCGTCCTCGGCGCCTTCTTCATGCCCTTCCTGGCGCTCACCCTGCTCTGGCTCCTCAACTCCGACCGCACCCCGCGCGAGTGGCGCAACGGCATCCTCAGCAACGTGCTGCTGGCCGGGGCCGGGCTGCTGTTCATCGTGCTGTGCGTGCAGCAGATCAGGGACCTGCCCTGGTGACCCGACTAGCGGGGCGGGCCGGGGAAGTGAACCTTCGTCAGCTCTTCGGAGACCTGCCACACGCGGCGGGCCTCCTCGGTGCCGCGCAGGCGCGAGTAGAGCTTCTGCGCTCCGGGCGGCCCGCCCATGTGCCCGGGGCCGCGCGGCCCGTAGAACCCGCCGCGCTCGGCGTCGGGGGAGGTGGCGGCGTAGAGGGCGGGAAGCTGCGCGGTGCGGACCGTCCCGACGACGATGCCGCGCGCTGACAGCGCCCGGATCACCCGCACGCCCATGGTGTCCTTGGCCCGTCCCACCTCGGGACGGGCGGCCAGCAGGTTCGTCGGAGCGACCCCGGGGTGGGCCAGGTTGCTCGTGATGCCCCAGCCCTCGGCCAGACTGCGCCGGTCGAGTTCGAGGCCGAACAGCCCGAACGCGATCTTCGACTGGCTGTACGCCTTCATGCCGTCGTACGAGCGTTCCCAGTTCAGATCGTCCCAGTTGATGGCGCCCTGATTCGCCGCGACGCTGACCTGCGAGGTCACCCGTGCCCGGCCCGCGCGCAGCAGCGGCAGCAGGTGGGCCACCAGGGCGAAGTGACCCAGGTGGTTGGTGCCGAACTGGACCTCGAAACCGTCGGCGGTCGTCTGCCGCTCGGGCGGGGTCATGACACCCGCGTTGTTGACGAGGAGGTGAACCGGCCGGTCCTCCGCCCGCAGGGCCTCGCCGAGGGCCGAGACGGAGTCGAGCGAGGACAGGTCCAGCTCCCGGAGCGACACGTCCGCGTGCGGGACCGTCCGGCGGATCGAGGCGATCGCGGCCTCGCCCTTGCGCGGATTCCGCACGGGCAGGACCACCTCCGCCCCGGCGGCGGCGAGCCGCGTGGCGAGACCGAGCCCGATGCCGTCGCTCGCACCGGTGACGACGGCGCGCCTGCCGGACAGGTCGGGGACGGTGATGTCGATGGCCTTGCGTGGCATGTGCGCGCTCCTGGGGCTCCTGGCGATGTCGTCGCCTCCACCGTCGTGCCGCCGCCGCGGCGGCGGCAACTCGTGAAGGGGGGATCGACAGTCCGTGGCTGCGGGGGTGCGCGGGCGGTAGAAAGGAGCATCGACGGGGGACACGCACGGTGACGCACGCACAGCGACGGAGGCACGCACGGTGATCGACCGGACCGGACTGGCGGAGTTCCTCCGGCGCCGCCGCGAGTCGCTGCAACCCGAGGACGTCGGCCTACCGCGTGGGCAGCGGCGCAGGACCAGCGGGCTGCGGCGGGAGGAGGTGGCCGCGCTGTGCCACATGTCGGCCGACTACTACGCGCGGCTCGAACGGGAACGCGGGCCCCAGCCGTCGGAGCAGATGATCGCCTCCATCGCGCAGGGGCTCCATCTCACCCTCGACGAGCGCGATCACCTGTTCCGGCTCGCCGGACACACCCCGCCGCCGCGTGGCGCGGACAGCGAACACATCGGCCCCGGGCTGCTGCGCATCCTCGACCGCCTCCACGACACCCCCGCGGAGATCGTCACCGAACTGGGCGAGACACTGCGGCAGACCCCGCTCGGCATCGCCCTCACCGGCGACCTCACCGCCTACACCGGCCCCGCCCGCAGCATCGGCTACCGCTGGTTCACCGACCCCGCCACGCGCCGCCTCTACGCCCCCGACGACCACCCCTTCCTCACCCGCATGTTCGTCTCGGGCCTGCGCGGGGTGGCCACGCTCCGGGGCCCTGGCTCACGGGCTGCCCACTACGTCGACCTGCTGCTCGCGCAGAGCGAAGAGTTCCGCCGGGTCTGGGACGACCACGAGATCGGCATCCGGCCCCACGAGGTGAAGCACTTCGTCCACCCCGAGGTGGGCCCACTGGAGCTGACCTGCCAGACCCTGCTCGACCCGAACCAGTCCCACCTCCTGATCGTCTACACGGCCGCCCCCGGCACCGAGAGCTACGAAAAATTGCAGCTCCTGTCCGTCCTCGGAACAGTTCCCCTTCGCGGGGCGCGGCTCCCTTCGCGGGGTGCGCAATGAAACGGGGGGTTGCCCCTTCACCGGGTTGCGCCCCTTCACGGGGTACGGGGTGAAGGCCACACGGGGTGTCCGCTCTTGCAGGGGCGCGCCTATGTGGGTGCCCCTTTGGGTTTCGTTCGCGTGCTGTGGGCCGGTGGCACGGGTTGTGCCCACCCTCCCCCAGCTACCGCTGGGAGGTGCCCCCTCGCCGAGCGGGACGCCTGCCCACAACAAGGGTGGGCCCCTCCGGCACGGTGCCCGGGGCGGGCGCATGGGTGCCGGTACGGCACCGGTCCACAGCATGGGAACAAGCTCAGGGGCCACCGGCCGTTAGTCGGCCACCGGGTGGGAGGGGACGTGGTGGGGTGTCCCCGCAAGTGGTGGCGACGAGTGCCGGAGGAAACCCGTAAACGAGACCCGCACTTGTCGCCGCCCGAGGAGACACCCCGGCGCGGCACCGACCCCCACCACACAGCAACCCCACACGGCCACCGGCAGAGGCCAAGAACCACGCGGCGCCAGCCGCGACGCACCGCCACCACACGCCGCGCCGAAGCCACACAGCCGCACCCGGAACACAACGCACCGCCCAGCGCAGCGCCCCGCACCCCGTGCAGCGGTACAAAAATCGGCGCGGGACCCTGCGGCACCCACCACACCGGCGAACCGTCCCGCGCGACACCCCCGGCGAACCGCACAGCGCAGCGCCGCCCCCACTCCCCGGACCGACACACAGATGACACCCGGAATCCGATTGGCGGCCGACCACGCGGGGGTATGGCTGGGGGAGCGCACGCCTCCCGTGCCCCCCGAAGGCACCGGGAGCGGAAGCGGTACCGCGGGCGGAGAGCTGTTCTCTGGCGCGGGCCTCGCCGATAAGGTGTGATGTCGTCAGATCTGCCGCATGATCGGGAAGTTGGGACCGGAGCGAGCCCTGGGGGGTGGGATGTCCACTGCGTTAGCAGTCACCAGCCATGACCACATGCTGCCCCCGCCCGACCGCCACACCCCCCGCGCCCATGTCTTCAGCCCACCCGAGGACCAGCCCCTGGAAGCGGCGCTCGCCGAGACCCACTCGCTGATCGAGCAGCACGGCTACCTCGTCGTGGTCTACCCCTCGACGCTGCCGACCCCCTATCTGCACCGTCTGCACACCATCAGATCCGTGCTGGAGAGCGACCGCATAGCCCTGCTGCCGACGACCCTGCCGCCCCTGGGCACGGGGGTCCTCGTCCGGCAGTTACGGCAGCTCTCCGTCTGCGAGTTCAGTCCGGGCGTCCTAGGCGCCGCAGCCCGCCTGCTGACGCACTACATCTACGCGGGCGCCCTGCTCAACTCCGTCGCCAAGCTGGACCACGTCCCCGTCTCGCTCACGGCGCACGCCAAGTCCTGGATGCCGGGCGCCCAGTTCGCCGTGCTGGCGGCCCCGACGCCCCAGCTCGTACGCCTCGGTTCCGGCGGCGGCGAGGCGGAAGCGCCCCTCGTCGGACCCCAGTTCGCCACCCATCTCACTCTCGCGCGCGGCCAGCTCACCTCGGAGTGGGTGACGGGCACGCTGGCCGCGCAGTGGCGGGTCAGCGAGGTGCACGAGGCCTATCTGCCGGGGGACACGGCGCGCTGGTGGGGGACGGGGAAGCTCGTCGAGTTCGCCGCCGCCATCCCGGACACCTCCGTGCTGCATCAGCTCGTCTCGTCCGTGCGGCGCGACGCGTGCCACTGGTGCGGCCTGGAGCTGATCGGGGACCGCTGCGCCTTCTGCGCGGCGCCCGCGCCGCCAGGCCCTGGCAACGGGCGGGCCGGGGGCCAGGACGCCGTGGCCCGCACCCCCGCAGCCCCGGCCCTCGCCGTGCCGCAGGACCGTCACGCAACGCCGCACGCCGCCGCCCAGTACGGCCCCGCCGTCGTCGCCGATCCCCGAGGTCTCTAGTCCATGAACTCACGCCAGCGCCGCGGCGTCATCCTTCTGATCGTCTCCGCCCTGTGCGCCGTAGCGGCGTTCGCGGGTGTGCTGGCGCTGATACGCAACGTGGAGTCGAAGGTCGGTCCGGAGGCGACCGCGTACGAGCTGAAGGCGGACGTGCCCGCCTACCGCGCCCTGAACGCGAGCCAGTTCACCGAGGTCTCGATGCCCGAGCGCTGGCTCCCCGAGACGGCGGTGACGGATCTCGCCGACGTACGCGGCAAGATCGCCAGCAATGCGCTGCGCAAGGGTTCGTTGCTCCAGAGCGACATGATGGCGGCGCGTCCCGAGCTGAAGCCGGGGCAGCAGGAGATCGCCATCATGATCGACGCGGAGACGGGCGTCGCCGGGAAGATCAACCCCGGCAACGAGGTGAACATCTACGCCACCTTCGAGGGCGAGCAGCGCACCGGCGGCAAGGGGGGCGGCGAGACACCGTCCCAGTCGAAGGTCATCGTGACCGGCGCCAAGGTCATCGACGTCGGCAAGCTCAGCCCTCTCAACGACTCCGGCGAGCAGGACGAGCGCACCCGCCAGCGCGAGCGCGACGGGGTACCGATCACCTTCGCCCTCTCCACGGTCGACGCGCAGCGCGTGGCGTACGCCGAGTCGTTCGCGGAACACGTGCGGCTGGCCCTCGTCGCACCCGGGGACGATTCGGAGATCCCCGAGGACGAACGCACCTACACCCTCCCCGGGGACCAGTGAGCGAGACGAGAGCAAGGCTCAGGAAGAGGCAGGAGACCACCGATGGTTACCCGCATTCAGCCAGCGGTCAGCGACCCTGACGCGGCCAGGTCCGTCGTCGCCCTGCTCAGCCAGCTGCCCGACAGCGAGCCCGTCCCGCCCGCCATCGACTCGACGCAGCTCCTGGACGGTCTCGCGCAGCTCGCCGCCGTCTCGCTGAACGACCTGCCGGAGGTCGTCCTCGTGCACGAGCTGATCGGCCCGCTGCCCGCGCTGGAGCTGATCCGCGAGACGGCGCTGCGCTTCCCCGCCGTCGGCGTCATCCTCATCGCCCGCGACACCAGTCCGGCGCTGTACTCGGCGGCCATGGACGCGGGCGCGCGCGGCGTGGTCGGGCTGCCGCTCGCGTACGACGAGGTCGCGGCGCGCGTCGGCCCAGCGGCCGCCTGGGCGACGGGCGTACGCCGTCATCTCACGGGCGGCGGTGACGCGGCGCCGGGACCCGGCGGCCATGTCGTCGCGGTGACCGGAGCGAAGGGGGGCGTGGGCACCACGCTGACCGCCGTCCAGCTCGCGCTGGCAGCGGCGGCGTCGGGCCGGGGCACGGCGCTGGTGGACATGGACCTCCAGTCCGGGGACGTCGCCTCCTATCTGGACGTGCAGTTCCGCCGCTCGGCCGCCGACCTGGCGGGCATCAAGGACATCTCCCCGCGCGTGCTCCAGGACGCCGTCTTCACCCACGAGTCGGGGCTCGGGCTGCTGCTCGCGCCGGGGGAGGGCGAGCGGGGCGAGGAGATCGACGACAGGGGGGCGCGGCAGATCATCGGCGCGATGAAGGCGCGCTACGAGATCGTCGTCGTCGACTGCGGCACCCAGCTGAACGCGGGCAACGCCGCCGCGATCGAGCTGGCCGACCGCGCCCTGCTGCTGACCACGCCCGACGTCGTCTCCGTGCGGGCCGCGAAGCGGATGGTGCGCATGTGGGACCGGCTCCAGATCCGCAAGGCGGAGGAGACGCTGACCATCGTCAACCGCGCCTCCCGGCACACCGAGATCCAGCCGCCGCTCATCGCCCGCATCGTCGGCACACCGGTGGCGCGCTCGACGGTCCCCGCGAACTTCAAGGAGTTGCAGACCGCCGTCGACGCGGGCCGCATGCAGGATCTCGACGCACGCGGCCCGGTGCGCCAGGCGCTGTGGGGGCTCGCGGGCGAACTGGGCCTGGTCACCGAGAACACCGAGAACGGGGCCAGGGGCGGCTTCGGCGGCATGGCGGGGAAGCAGCGCAACAAGCGGAAGCCCGCGAAGGGCGGCGGCGCGGTGGGTCCCGGCGGCGGCGCCGTCCCGCCGGTCCCGGGCGACCGCCGGGCGCTGCCCGGCGGGCCCGGCGCGCCGCCCGGGGGGCCTGGCGGGCCCGGCCCGGACGGCTCCGGCGGTACGGGCGCGCACCGTGCGCTCCCGCCCGGGAGCCGTGGCCGCTACGGCTCCGACCGGGGCGCACTCTCCTTCGGCCGCCGCAAGCGCGGGGGCGCGACGGGCGAGGGCGACGACGAGGGTTTAGGAAGCGGGCCGGAGAACAGGGGCGACGAGGGTGACCGGGGCGCGCTGAGCGTGGAGTTCGCGGGGATGGCGCCCATCGTGCTCGTCGTGCTCGCGATCCTGTGGCAGTGCGTGCTGATCGGCTACACGTTCTCCCTCGCGGGCAACGCCGCCGACGAGGCGGCCCGCGCCGCTACCTCGGCCGCTGCCGACGGCGACCCCCAGGGCGCCTGCCAGTCGGCGGCGACGGAGCACCTCCCCGCCCAGTGGAAGGCCAACTCGACGGTGAGCTGCCAGCTCACAGGGAACCTCTGGAGGGCCGACGTGGACCTGCGCACCCCGATCCTCTTCCCCGGCGCGGGCAACCTCCCCTTCACGGTCTCGGGCCGTGCGGGCGCGGCGGAGGAGGGACGGCCATGACGGGCGCTCGCCGCGAGGCGTGCGGCAGCGTGTCGCGCCGGGCCCGGACCGTCGCGAGGGACAAGGGGGACAGGGGGGACAGGGGGTCCAGTTCGCTGGAGTTCGCGGGGATGCTGCCGCTCCTGCTGCTGGTGGCGGTCGTCGCGATCCAGCTCGGGATCGTCGGGTACGCCGTCCAGCAGGCCGGTACGGGAGCCCGCGCAGCGGCCCGTACCGCCAGCCAGGAGGACATCGCCGACTCCTACGAGGCGACGGGCAGGGCCGCCATGTCCGGCTGGACCGCGTCCCGCAGCAGCTTCGCCCTCGCCGGGGGCGGCGAGGAGGTCACCGTCACCACCACCGTCACCATCCCCTCCATCGTGCCCGGCATCAGCGACTTCGGCGGCGCGGCCCGCTCCGCCACCATGCCCCGCGACTAGCGACCAACGACCAGCGACCCAGGAACCCAGGAAAGGAGGCCGGGCGACATGAGTCTGCGTGGCCGTATCGCCGCTCCGGACGGGGCCGCCAAGCGCGGTCCTGCCCCGGCCGACGGCACAGCCCACCTCGTACCGGCCTACCGCACCAAGCTCCTGGAGGAGATCGACCTCGCCGAGATGTCGGCGCTCGCCCCGCACGAGCGCCGCGCCCGCCTGGAGCGCGTCCTCGGGCACATCATCAGCCGCGAGGGCCCCGTACTGGCCACCCAGGACCGCGCCCTCCTCGTGCGGCGCGTCGTGGACGAGGCGCTGGGCCTGGGCGTGCTCGAACCGCTCCTGGAGGACGCGACCATCACCGAGATCATGGTCAACGGCCCCGACCAGGTCTTCGTGGAGCGCGCGGGCCGCGTCGAGCAGGTGCCCGTGCGGTTCGCGTCCGACGAGCAGCTCATGCAGACCATCGAGCGCATCGTCTCCACCGTCAACCGCCGCGTGGACGAGTCGAACCCGATGGTCGACGCGCGGCTGCCCACCGGCGAGCGGGTCAACGTGATCATCCCGCCGCTCGCCCTCACGGGCCCCACCCTCACCATCCGCCGCTTCCCGCGCGCGTACGCGCTGCACGAGCTGATCGCGCTGGGCACCCTCGACGAACACATCGTCTCGCTGCTCTCCGCCTTCATCCGCGCCCGCTTCAACCTGATCGTCTCCGGCGGCACGGGCAGCGGGAAGACCACCCTGCTCAACGCGCTCTCCGGGCTCATCCCCGAGCGGGAGCGCATCATCACCGTCGAGGACGCGGCCGAACTGCAACTCCAGCAGCAGCACGTCATCCGGCTGGAGACGCGGCCCCCGAACGTCGAGGGCAAGGGCCAGATCACGGTGCGCGACCTCGTACGCAACTCGCTGCGCATGCGGCCCGACCGCATCATCGTCGGCGAGGTCAGGGGCGGGGAGACCCTGGACATGCTCCAGGCGATGTCCACCGGGCACGACGGTTCGCTGGCCACCGTGCACGCCAACAGCTCGGAGGACGCGCTGATGCGGCTCCAGACGCTGGCGTCCATGTCGGAGGTCGAGATCCCGTTCCCCGCGCTCCAGGACCAGATCAACTCAGCCGTCGACGTCATCATCCAGCTCGCCAGGATGGGCGACGGCTCGCGCAAGGTCGTCGAGATCTCGCTGCTGGCCTCGCACGGCAGGGAGACGTTCCAGATCGCCTCGGTCTCCCGCTTCCTCGCCCGCCCCGCCTCAGCCGACGGGAAGGTGCACGGCACCTTCGAGCACCTGCCCGTGCCGCGCCGAACCGCCGACCGCATCCACATGGCGGGCGAGGCCGTGCCCCCGGTCTTCGGCGTCGCGCGCAGCGCCGACCAGGTGGCCACGAGGGAGGCGGCCCCCCAGCCCTAGCGCGTCCCCCAGCTCCAGCGCGTCCCCACCGCCCCCGCGCCCCCGACCAGCTCCGGCCAGGACCCCGACAGGACCCCGACATGGACTCCACCGCTCAACTCGCCCTCGGCGCCACGCTGCTGGCGGTCGTGCTCGCCGCCGCCGGGGTCTTGACGTACGCCGCGGGCCGCGCCCACCGCCAGGCCCTCATCGACCGGCTCTCCACCACGGGCCCCGGCTACGAACTGCCCGAGGGGCGGGGCCGCCGGTTCACAGGGGTGGACCGCAGGCTGCGCGGTACGAAGCTGGGGCGGCGCATCCAGCTCAAGCTGGCCGCCACGGGCCTGGACCTGACGCCCGGCGAGTTCCTCGTCTACATGCTGGCCGCCGCCACCGGACTCTGGCTGATCGCCGCCTCCGTGCTGGCCCCCTTCTTCGGACCGCTGGCGGGCCTGCTGGGCGTGCTGGCCGCCAACGCGTTCCTCAACCACCAGCGGCAGCGGCGCACCGAGCAGTTCATCAACCAGCTCCCCGAACTGGCCCGCATCCTCGCCAACGCCACCTCGGCCGGGCTCGCCCTGCGCACGGCGCTGGGCATGGCGGCCGAGGAGCTGGAGGCCCCGGCGGGCGACGAGCTGACGATCGTCACCAACCAGCTCGCCGTCGGCCGCTCCATCGACGACGCGCTCGGCGAGCTGGCCGAGCGGCTGCCGTCGCGCGAGCTGGTCGTCCTCGTCACGACCCTCGTGCTGTCCAACCGCGCGGGCGGCACGATCGTCGGCTCCCTGCGCAACCTCACCGTCACGCTGGAGGAGCGCAAGGAGACCCGCAGGGAGGTCCGCACCATGCTGGCCGAGGTCAACGCGACCGCGTTCACCGTTCCCGTGCTCGGGCTCGGCGCCATGCTGATGATGAACTCGATGATGCCCGGGGCCCTCGCCAAGGTCACCGGATCGCCGATCGGGCAGGCCGCGATGCTCGTCGCCGTCGGACTCTTCGCGACGGGGTTCTTCGTCATCCGCCGTCTCGGGAAGATCGAGGTGTGACGCGATGACCGCTCTCGGACTCCTCCTCGCCGCCGTCGTGGGCGTGAGCGTGTACGGCGTGTGCGCGGGCCTCCGCATGTACCGCGCGGAGACCAGGCTCCCCGCCGACCTGGCCGTCGCGCTCGAAGTCGGCGCCACCCGCACCACGGCCAGGGAGGCGGCCGTCGACCGCCTCGGCATGCGCTTCGCGCCCACCGTGCTGCGGCTCATGGGCGCCAAGCAGGTCAACAAGAAGCGCCGCAAGATCGACCAGGCGGGCAACCCCGGCGGCCTCACCATCCAGCGCTACGCGGCCCGGCGCGCCGCCTACGGCATGTTCGGCATCGTCATGGGCCTGATCGGGCTCTCGGCCGGGAGCCTCTTCTTCACGGTGCTGGTGCTGGCCTTCGGCTGGTTCGCCGCCGACATGATGATCTGGCAGGCCATCCGCGACCGCAAGCACGTCATCGAACGCACGCTCCCCGACTTCCTCGACGTACTGGCCGTCGTCGTCTCGGCCGGGCTCGGCTTCCGGCAGGCGCTGGAGCGCGTCGCCGAGCGCTACAAGGGGCCCTGGGCCGACGAGCTGCACATCACCCTGCGCCAGATGGACATGGGCGTCAGCCGCCGCCAGGCGTTCGACGAGCTGCGGAAGCGGAACGCGAGCGACCAGGTGGACCAGTTCGTCACCGCGCTCCAGCAGGGCGAGGAACTGGGCGCGCCCATCGCCGAGACGCTGATCCAGATCGCCACGGACATGCGGCGCACCGACGCGCAGAACGCGCGCCGCCAGGCGGCGAAGACGGTACCCAAGGCGACCATGACCACGATCGGCTTCCTGCTGCCCGGCACGCTGATCCTGATCGTGGCCACCTTCATCCTCGGCTCGGACACCGACTTCGGTTCTGTGCTGGGCGGGTGACGGGGTGTACGGGGTGCGTGGGATGTCCGGGGTGCGTGGGGCGCGCGTGGGGCCGTCCGACGCGTACGGGGGCGCGTACGGGGACAACACGTACCCGGACACGTACGAGAACGCCGCCGCCGGGGGCGTCACCTCGGCCGACGCGCCCGCGCCCAGCATCCCGATCCAGCTCAACGCACTCCAGGCCCTGTGCCGCCAGGTCTTCGGCTTCCGGCTCGCGATGCTCGCCATCGGCGCGCCCTTCGCGCTCAACCGCACCGCCGGGGGCTTCGCCGCCTGGCTGGTCGGCGGCGCCGTACTGCTGACGTTCCTCGTCTCCTACGCCCTGCTGCGGGACTGGGAACGGTTCGGCCCCCTCGTGCTGCGCCACCCCTCCCTCCTCGCGGGGGACGTCCTCTTCCTCGCGTTGCTCCTGCTCACCGCCACGCCCAACTCCCCGGTCGGCTACGCCACGGTGAGCACGCCGCTGCTGGCGGGGCTGCTGTACGGGTGGCGGGGCGCGGGCGTCTTCACCGGGTTCCAGATCCTGGTGCTGGCCGGCGCTTACAGCGCGTGGGCCCAGAAGCTCGGGTCCCCGGCGAGCACGCTGCTGCTGGCGGGGTTCTGCGTGGCGGCCGGGGTGGTCGGGGTGACGTTGCGCAACCTCATGTTCCACTTCGGCACGGCGAGCCAGGCGCTGTCCGAGGCCCGCTCGCGGCTGGCCGTCGCCGACGCGGTGGAGGCGGAACGCACCCGCCTGGCACGCGAGATGCACGACTCGGTCGCCAAGACCCTGCACGGCCTCGCCCTCGCCGCCGAAGGGCTGGCCGCCTCGGCCGACCGCATGGACCCCATGACGGTGCGCCACCAGGCGGCCCAGGTGGCGGGCTCGGCGCGCAAGGCCGCGGCCGAGTCCCGGGAGATCCTGTCCGACCTGCGGCGCGAGTCGGGCTACGGCGCCGGCGTCGACCTGGGGGCGCGGCTCGCGGAGCACGTGGCGGACTTCTCGGCGCGCACGGGACTGCGGGCGGCGTTCTCGTCGCCGTCGCCGTCGCCGTCGCCGTCGCCGTCGCCGTCGTCGGGCCCGGCGACGGGGAGCCCCCTGGTGCCGCAGGCCGTGGCGCGGCACGCCCTCACCATCGCCTCCGAGGCCATGGAGAACGCCCGCCGGCACGCCGACCCCACCCGCCTGGACGTCAGCGCGGGAACGGTGGACGGCACGTACCGCATCAGCGTCTACGACGACGGACGCGGACTCCCGCCGTCCCTCTCCCTCGACGACCTCCGCAGGACGGGGCACTTCGGGCTCCTCGGCATGGTGGAGCGGGCCGCGCAGATCGGGGCCCGTATCCGCATCGGCAGGGGCGACGCGTCCAGGGGAACGGAAGTACGCCTCGAACTCCCCCTCGCGGCGATTGCACGCGCCCAGGCTGGGGATGCCTCCCCCGTTCCGCCGTTCCACGCCCCGCCCGGTGAGGGCGCCTGATGTCCGGAGAGGAGGCCGTGTCCGTGTCCCACATGTACCCCGTGCCACCGGCGCACGCTTCGCAGCACACCTCGCAGCACACCTCGGCCCACTCCGCCGCCCTGCACAGCGCGGAGCACACCCCGTCGCACGGGACGGCGGGGGAGAGCGGCGGCGTGGTGCCGGGGCCGCTGCGCGTCGTCGTCGCCGACGACAACCCCGTCGTACGGGCGGGGCTCACCGCGCTCCTCGAAGGGCGCGAGGACATCCACGTCGTCGCCGAGGCGTTCGACGGCCGACAGGCGTACGAGGCCGCGCGCCGCCACCGTCCCGACGTCGTCCTCCTCGACGTCCGGATGCCCGGTGCCGACGGCCTCGCGGCCCTGCCGCTGCTGGTGCCCCTGGCTCCGGTGCTGATGCTCACGTACAGCCGCGAGCGCGAGACCGTCCACGAGTGCTTACGGCTGGGCGCGGGCGGCTACCTCGTCCACGGCGAGTTCACCGCAGAGCAACTGGCCGCCTCCGTCCACGACATCCGCGCGGGCCGCGCCCCCTTCACCCCGACGGCCACCCACGCCCTCGCGGCCCCGCCCGCCGGGCTCGCCCCTTCACCAAACCCGCCCAATCCACCCCAGCTTCCGTACGGGTCTTCGCCCCCGGAGGCCGATGTGGCACAGTCTGCGTTCAGGCAGCGACGGTGGGCGACGGGAGCACGGGCGGCCCTGGGCAGGGGCCCGGATCCCGGCACGGGCCCGGCACGCGGGCGGGGGAGACCGAGGGAGCGCTACGGCCTGAGCGGGAGGGAGGCGGAGGTCATGGGCCTGATCGCCTCTGGCATGACCAACGCGCAGATAGCGGCCACCTGCTTCATCAGCGAGAAGACGGTCAAGAACCACATCAACCGGATCTTCACCAAGCTCAGCGCCACCAGCCGCAGCGAGGCCATAGCCCTGTGGCTCGGCACGGCCCCCGGCCCCGGTCCCGGCCATGGAGCGTCCCCCCATGCCTGACGCCCGCACCGCAGCGAACTCCGGCCCCATCCCCCGAAGTTGGGCCCACGGGCCCATGCGCGGGGCCCGCGCGAGTGAGTACGTTCCCCATGCCAGCAGTGGGCGTGGCACCGGCCGGCCACCGGCCGGTGCCACACCGGAAGGCGCGGAGCGCCTGTCGGTACTGACCATCAGAGGAGACCAGGATGTCGAAGTCCATGCGGAGCTGGCGGTACCGCGTCACGAAGCGCATGCGCGGACGCGACGCGGACAGGGGCGCGAACATCATCGAGTACGTGGGCATGCTGATCCTGGTCGCGGGGATCATCGTCGCCATCCAGGGGCTGGGCCTGGCCGGGCGGATCTCAGGCGCGATCAGCGCCTGGGTCGGCGCCGTCATCGGTTAGTGGAACGCCGCCAGGGCGATGAGGGCCAGACCGTCATCATGTACGGCGTGGTGATCTCGGGGCTGCTCTTCCTCGCGTTCGCCTTCTTCGCCGTGGCCCAGGCGGGCACCGTACGGAACGGCGGGCAGTCCGCCGCCGACGCCGCAGCGCTCGCGGCGGCACAGAGCGACCGCGACCAGTTCTTCGACGGCTTCCTGGACTCTCTCGGCGACGGCGACTCCTGGCGGGACTGGCTGGACGGGCTGGGCGAGATCACGGCGGACGGCTGCGGCGAGGCCGAGTATTTCGCGGGCCGCAACCGCTCCGATGTCCTCGCCTGCGACGCCATCACGCGTGGCGCCGACAGCGGATACACCGTGCGGATCGAGACGCGCTTCGACACGGGCAGGACCATCGTCCCGGGCACCGAGAACAAGACGGCCAAGGCGACCGCCACAGCGGTCGTCAAGCCGCTGTGCGACATCGGTGAGGGCACCGGGGACGCGGGGGGCGCCGGGGGCATCGAGATCACCTGCGACGGCGAGGACTTCACCATCGACCCCGATGACGAGGATCTGGCCCTGGAGCCGTCGGACCTCTTCTCGGTGGTGCTGGTCGACTGATGACCGAACGACGAACAGAGGACGAGCGACCCATGACCATTCGGCGCACCATGAAGCACCGCAGGGGAATGACCGCTGTGGCGATCACCACCGGCCTTGTTCTCGCGGTCGCCGGTTGCGGCGGAGGCGACGACGGGAAGGACGAGGCCGACGCGTCGCCCGGCTCCTCCGAGAACGGCGGCGGTGACGGCGGCGACAAGGGCGGCGGAGGCGACGCGGGCTCGGACGGCGACGAGGTGCTCGCCGAGGTGAAGGGGAGCGACGACATCACGCTGACCTTCAACTCCGCCAAGCGGGAAGAGGGCGGCTTCGTCACCATCACCGGCACCGTGGCCAACGGCGGCAGCGGGCTGTGGCTCTCGCCGAGCTGGTCGGGTGACGAGGAGGAACTGGCGGCCAAGAACGCCTCTTCCATGGCCGGGGCGAAGCTCGTCGACAAGGTCGGCAAGAAGCGCTACTACATCCTCCGGGACACGGAGGGCCGCTGCCTGTGCACGGTGTTCCAGGGCGGCATCAAGGGCGGCGAGAGCAAGACGTGGTACGCGCAGTTCCCGGCGCCTCCCGAGGACAACAACAAGGTCGACTTCCAGATCGCGGACATGCCGCCCGCGACGCTCCAGATCTCCGAGGGGGAGTGACGGCATGGCGCGTGTCCATACCGTGCGGATCGCTGTCAGCGCGTCCGCGTGCGCCGCACTGCTCACCGCGGGCACCGTCTCCGCGGCCCAGGCGGCGCCCTCGCCTCCGCCGTCTCCCGCACCGGGCCCCTCCCTCCCCGGCTCCGACGACCCCACCACCATCCCCACCGGCGGCCCCTCCCTCCCGGGGGAGGAGGACGCGGGGGCCGGGGCAGGTGGGGCCGAGCCGAAGTTCAGTGAGCCGCCGGACAACATCGGGGACGCCGAACCGCCCGTGAAGGTGGACCCGGATGCGGCGGGGCTCAGGCTCGCTGACGGGGCGAAGCTCGCCCCCTCGAAGGTGCTGGACATCAAGTTCGTCACCGAGGACCTGGGCGGCGAGGAGCGGCGCGAGGACAGCACGGAGAAGACCAAGTTCACGCTCCAGGCCGAGGTGCTGTTCCCCAAGGACAGCTCCAAGCTGAACAGCGGCGCCCGCTCCCGCATCCGCGATCTCGCCGACGAGATCGAACGGCAGGAGTCGACGGAGGTCAACGTCTTCGGCTTCACCGACGACCTCGGTTCCTACGCACACGGCAGGACGCTCTCCAAGAACCGCGCGAGCGTCGTCCAGAAGGCACTGGCCGACGAGCTGGGCTCGGAGATCTCCTTCAACGTGCGCGGATACAGCGAGGATTACCCGATCGCCGACAACAAGACGGAAGAGGGCCGCGAGAAGAACCGCAGGGTCGAGGTCTCCTTCCCACGGAAGGACTGAGGGCCGCCGGTGACCACGTTGCAGACCCCGGACCCCGCCGCCCACCCCGGCCCCGACGACCCCGAGCCCGACCTCGAGCGCGATCCCGGCACCGGACCCGATCGCAGCCCCCACCCCCGCGCCCACCCCCGCGCCCACTCCCGCCCCGCCCCTGCCCCCGGCACGGGCCGGGCCAGGGCGTGGGCCGTCGGCTGGCTGCCGGGCGCCGCGCAGAGCCTCGGTCTGGCGCTGCTGCTGGTGACCGAGCTGGTGCGCGCCGACGTGGGCGAGTTCGGCCGGGGCGTGCTGGCCGGTGAACTGCCCCGCTACGCGCACGGGTTCAGGGCGTCGATGGAGGCGGTGAGCGGCGACGGCTGGTACCGCGCCGCCGAGGCCGTACGGGACGCGCTCGCGCTGGGGGAGCCCAGGGCGATGCTGTGGGCGGCCGTCTGCGCTGCCCTGGTCGTCCGCCTCAACCGCTACGGCCCGCCCCGCGTGCAGTGCGTCCTGTCGCTCGCCGCCGCGCTGTACTGCGTCCCCGCCGCCGTCACGGGCATCCCCTACTTCGCCCTGGCCGGGGCCTACGCGCTGCCCTTCGTGCTGCTCCTCGGCGTGGTCGTGATGACGGTCGCCACCCGGCGCCCGCCCCGGCACGCCGAGCTCTGATCCGACGGGCGCCCACCAGCCGGGGCCGCCTACCGCTAACGCTCCGCCGCGCACACCACCGTCCCGCCGCCCACCTCCCACGTCCAGTACTGGCGGTCGTCGCTCACGCGCCGCGCGCACAGCCCCTGCGGCACGGGTTCCGGCGCGTCGCGGTGGATGCCCGTGACGGTCAGGAGGCGGTCGTACGGGGACGGCGGCTGCCCCGTGGCGCAGTCGGGCGCCGACATCAGATCGGCTCGCACACTCCCGGCGTCCGCCCCCGGCCCTGATCCGGACCCCGCGCTGTCGGTCCCGGCGTCGTCCGCCTCGTCGGAGAGCGCGAGCAGGCAGTCGCCCTTGTGGAACTGGCGCGTCAGGCAGAGCGCGGTGGTACGCCCGTCGGACGTGTGGGACCAGTGGGCGCGGCCGTCGCCGTCCGGGCAGTCGGCGGTACGGGAGCGTACGTCGGAGACGCGGACGTACGCGCGCTCGGCCGAGCAGTCCACCGTGAGGGCCGCCGACGGCGCGGCGGCGCTCCACTCGCGGCCGACCCGGTGCACGGACAGGCACTGGCCCGCCTTCACGGCCCGGAACGCGGCTGCCGTGGCGGGCTCTGACCCCGCGCTCGCGCCGCCGTCTGCCGGGGTCCCGGGGTACGGGTCGGGCGCACCGGAGGGGTCGCCGGTACCGGTACCGGCGACCGTGCCCGTGCCGGTGCTCGGCGAGACGGGTGCCTGGGGGAGCGTCGAGGGGGCGCCCGTGAAAGGGGAGGGGCCGGGCGCGGACGCGGCAGGGGAGGGCGCGGAGTGGCTCTCGGGCCCGACCATCTTCGGCAGGATCACGGTGGCGAAGAGCGCGGCGGCGATGACCAGCCACCAGCGCCCGCGCCGCGCCCGGTCACGGGAGCCGTCACCGTCACCGATGTCGACGGCACCGGGCACATCCGACGCCCCCTCCCCGTCCTCCCACCCCGCACGCTCCTCCCGCGCTCCGGCCGACTTTCCTGCCCGCTCCCACGGTCTCTTCACTGGGCTCCCCGTCCCCGCAAGTCCCGGCTCGTCCGGCACGGCTCCGGCACGGCCCGTTCCCCCGACGGTGATCGCCGTGCGCATCCATGCTGACGGACGCGGGCGCGCTGGGCGAGACCCGTGCGCGCCCCAACGCGCCCGTACGCCCCGGAAACCCGCAACTCGGGTTCCGGGGCGTACGGGGTGCGGGGTTGCGGGGTACGGCCCCGCGTCAGGCGGCGTGCCCCGCGCCCCGCGCCCGGCAGGTTCCGGGCGCGAGGGCGACGGGCCCGCCCCTCGTCCGGTGGCCGACCCCCGTACGGCGCCGGACAGCATCCCCGCCACGCGCCGCGTCCCGCAACTGGCGGTCGATACGGCGCTCGTGGCGGTGGTTGAGGAGGGAGGGGAGGGCGAACAGGACGAGCAGGCCCGCCGGGACGGTGTAGTCGAGGAGTGCGGCAAGGGCGTGGAGTGCGTCGGAGACCGTGTTCATGTCCTCCACTCTCGCCACCCGGCAGGCGTCGCGGCAGTGGCAGGACTGTCGCCATCCATCGAATTACTGCCACACTGAGCGGCATGCTGAAGAACGTGGCCGTCGCGGTCACCCACGGGGTCAACGCCTTCGAACTCGGCGTCGTCTGCGAGGTGTTCGGCATGGACCGCAGCGATCAGGGCCTGCCCGTCTACGACTTCGCCGTCGTCGCCGCCGAACCCCCGCCCATACGCGTCAATCCCGGCTTCACCCTCGACGCCACGCACCGCCTGGACCGGCTCGCCGAGGCGGACCTCGTCGCCGTGCCGGCGGGGAGCGAGTACGCCGTACGGGACTTCCCCGCCGATCTGCTGGAGGCCCTGCGCGCCGCGGTCGAGCGCGGCGCACGCGTGCTGAGCGTGTGCTCGGGCGCGTTCCTGCTGGGCGCGGCCGGACTGCTGGACGGGCGCCGCTGCACGACGCACTGGCGCCACACGGACGACCTCGCGCTCCGGTATCCGCGCGCCCTCATCGAGCCCGACGTGCTCTACGTCGACGCCGACCCGGTCATCACCTCGGCCGGCACGGCCGCCGGTATCGACGCCTGCCTCCACCTCGTCCGCCAGGAGCAGGGCAGCAAGGTCGCGAACGCCATCGCGCGGCGCATGGTCGTCCCGCCGCACAGGGACGGCGGCCAGGCGCAGTACATCGAGCACCCGCTGCCGCCCGTCCAGGACGACGACGCCATCGGCGGCTCCCTCACCTGGATGCGGGAGCACCTCGACGAGGAGATCACCGTCGAACGCCTCGCGGCCCGCGCCCACATGGCGCCCCGCACCTTCGCGCGCCGCTTCCAGCAGGAGACGGGCACGACGCCGTACCAGTGGATGCTGGGCCAGCGGCTGCTGCTCGCACAGCATCTGCTGGAGGACTCCGATCTGACGGTCGACGCCATCGCGGCGCGGGCCGGGTTCGGCAACGCGGCGGCCGTGCGGCACCACTTCCTGCGCCGCCTGGGCACGACGCCGCAGGCGTACCGCCGCACCTTCCGCGGCCCCCGCGTCCCCGCGGCCGGATGACCCGCCCCGACCGCCCCCCGACCGCCTCCCGACCGCACCCCGCGCGCGTAGGCTCGCCGCGTGCTGCTGACGCTGACGCTCGCGGGGTGCGCCGCCGTGTACGGCGCCCTGGCCGGGGCGCTCCTGCCGCGCGCCGCCTACCGGCTCGCCGTGGAACCCGAGGAGCCCTGGCGCGCCGCCTGCCCGGAAGGCCACCCGCTCCACGGACCGGCGCGCGGCTGGCTGGGCCGCGCCCGCTGTGCCCGCTGCGACCACCGCACCCGGCGCGCACGCACCCCCCGGGCGCAGCCCGCAGCCCGTGCCCCGTACGCGAAGGGTGCCCTGTGCCACCCCGTCGCGTGCGCCGCCGTCTGCGCGTCCTTCGCCGCCGCCGTGGGGGCGCGGCCCGAGCTGGCCGTGTGGCTGCTGGCCGCGCCCGTCGCACTGCTCCTGGCCGTCGTGGACCGCCGTGTCCGGCGGCTACCCGATGTGCTGACGCTGCCCCTCGCGGCCGGAACGGTGGCCCTGCTCGGGATGGCCGCGCTGCTGCCGGGCGCCGGGGGGAGCTGGTTACGGGCGCTGCTGGGCGGAGCCGTGCTCGCCGCCGTCTACTTCGTCCTGTTTCTCATCAACCCGCGCGGTATGGGCTTCGGCGACGTCAAGCTGGCGATCGCGCTGGGGGTCGCTCTTGGGTGGTACGGCTGGGACGTCGTCTTCGCCGGTACGTTCCTCGGCTTCCTGCTGGCGGCCCTCTACGGCCTCGCCCTGATGGCCGCACGGCGCGCAGGCCGCAAGACGGCCATGCCCTTCGGCCCCTTCATGGTCACGGGCGCGCTGGGCGGGCTGCTGCTGGGCGCCCTCGCCGCGTGAACCGCCCGTCGGAGGGGCGCGCCACGGCGGGCCAGGTAGTTGATGCACGAAGCACGGCCTCATAGGGGCTATGGTGGAAACCCCCCCTCGGGCCGGTCCGTACCCCCCCACGGACCGGCCCGCTTTTCGTCTCCGGCACGGCTCGGAGCAGCGGAGCGGGGCCCCCCCCCCCGGGGGCGGGGGGGCGGGGGTGGGCGGGCGGGGCCGGGGGCCCCCGCCCCGGGGGGGCGCCCCCCCCCGCCGG
>NZ_JBSHAO010000028.1:0-67185 GCF_053611545.1 Streptomyces sp. NPDC054796
GAGCGGAACCGTCCTACTCGGCGCTCGCCTCGATCATGTCAGCGCGCTCGACGATCTTCACGCGCTCGCGGCCCTGCGGTTCGCCCAGGGCCCGCTCCGCCGCGTCCAGGCGGTACCAGCCGTCCCACGTGGTGAAGCGGACGTTCCGCTCGGCGAGGAACGCCTCCACCGCCTCGGGCGCCGGCGAGGCGGGCGTGTGGAGGCGGCCGTTGGCGTGGTCGTCCAGCAGGTTGGCGACCGTTTCGTTGGCGTCGCCCTTGGTGTGGCCGATCAGCCCCACGGGGCCACGCCGGATCCAGCCGGTGACGTACGTGGACTGAAGGTGCTCGCCGGTCTCCTGGATGACCCGGCCGCCCTCGTCCGGCACCGTGCCCGACTCGATGTCCCAGGGCAGCTTCGGCAGCTTGTCGGAGAGGTAGCCCACGGCGCGGTAGACGCCGGTGACGTCCCACTCCTTGAAGGAGCCGGTGCCCTTGACGTTGCCGGTGCCGTCGAGCGCCGTGCGCTCGGTGCGCAGGCCGACGACCTTGCCGTCCTCGCCGAGGATCTCGGCCGGTGACTCGAAGAAGTGCAGGAACAGCTTGTGCGGCCGGTCACCGACGTCGCGGATCGCCCAGTTCTCCAGCGTCTTGGCGACCATGTCGGCCTGCTTGTTGGCGCGCCGGGTCGCGATCGAGCCCTCGTCGTAGTCGATGTCCTCGGGGTCGACGATGACCTCGATGTTCGGGGAGTGGTCCAGCTCCCGCAGCTCCATCGGGCTGAACTTGGCCTGAGCCGGGCCGCGGCGGCCGAAGACGTGGATCTCCTTGGCCCTGTTCGCCTGGAGGCCCGCGTGGACGTTCGGCGGTATCTCGGTCGGCAGCAGCTCGTCGGCGGTCTTGGCCAGCACGCGGGCCACGTCCAGGGCGACGTTGCCGACGCCGAGGACGGCGACCTTCTCCGCCGTGAGCGGCCAGGTCCTGGGCACGTCCGGGTGCCCGTCGTACCAGGAGACGAAGTCGGCGGCGCCGTAGGAGCCGTCCAGCTCGATGCCGGGGAGGGGCAGCTCGCGGTCGGCCGTCGCGCCGGTGGCGAAGATCACGGCGTCGTAGAAGGCGCGCAGGTCGTCGACGCTGATGTCGGTCGGGTAGTCGACGTTGCCGAAGAGCCGGATCTGCGGCTTGTCGAGCACCTGGTGGAGGGCCTTGACGATGCCCTTGATCCGGGGGTGGTCGGGGGCGACCCCGTAGCGGATCAGGCCGAACGGTGCGGGCATGCGCTCGAAGATGTCGATGGACACACCGGGCTCGGTGGCCACGTCGGACTTGAGCAACGCGTCGGCGGCGTAGATCCCGGCGGGGCCGGATCCGACGATGGCTACCCGCAGGGGGCGGGGCATGGTCAGGTTCCCTTCGAGCGAGGACAGGCTTGATCAAATCCTAAACTTAGGCAAACCTAAGTCGGTAGCCGGGTCCTCTTTATGACCCCATAAGGCGAGCTTATGCCGAGATTCGGGGAGCTTACCGCCCCGGACGGCCGGACGCGGAACCGTTCACATGGCGGACCAGCCACGCCATCAGCGCGTCGAGTCCGTGCGCCGCCGCGAGGACCTCGTCTACGGCCCCGGAGGTGTGCAGCGAGCCGTCGCCCCCGAGGTGACGCGCCGCGATCAGCGACCGGTGGCGCAGCAGCGCCGCACGTGACGGGTCGCACACATAGCCGCGCGGGGCCCGCTTCATCACGTCCCCGGAGATCTCGTACCCCCTCGCCGCCAGCTCTCCGACGACGGCGGCCAGCTCACGGCCACTCCCCTCGGCGGCGACGGCCGCCCGGAAGCTGTCGACCTGACCCGGATCGGGATACCACCAGGCGCCCTGGACCCGCAGCCCGTCGAGATCGAAGCGCAGGCCGATCTCGACCTTGCGGCCGAGCCTGATCACCCCGACCTGGTGCTGCCACCACCAGGAGTTGGTGCGGTAGTGCCAGACGGAGAAGTCCTCGTAGCGGGGATCGGCGTCCGCCACATCGCTCAGCAGCGCGATCATGGGCTGCCTGACGAGCTGCTCCCGCTCGGCCCGGTACCGCTCGCGCACCGCGTGCGACGGCTCGCCCTCCAGGTGGAGCAGCACCTCCACGGCCCGTTCCGGCCAGCCGGTGAACAGTGCGCACATACGCGCACACTAGCCGAGCCGCGCGCCCTTGCGGGGACCGTCGGAACGACGGTCACGGAGGGGCCCCGCGCCGGGTGAGGTGCCAGGAAAGCAGCGTCACCCGACGGGGTGGCAGTGCGGTCCTTCGGGCTGCGCGGACGCTGCTAAGGTGCAGCCATTCTCGGCTCCGAATCGGATCGCGGGAGCCTTGTCCGTGACCGGTCGGCGATGGGGCTTCCGTGCTTGGAAGGATCGGCGTGAACGGCTCCTGGACGTGGCGGAAGGCGTCTGCCAGTGACACCTCCGGCAATCAGTGCGTAGAAGTGGCGTGGACGGGGCGAGCCGTACTCGTACGCGATTCCAAGGAGCCCGATCGCGCTCCGCTCAGCTTCACCCCCGCCTCCTGGCAGCGTTTTCTCGCCGCCCCCTCGCAACAGGACGACACCTTCTCCGTATAGGGGGTGATGCGGTCCGCCTCGGGTGAGCGCGGACCGCACCGTCACTGCGACCGGCCTGTGCGCGACCGGTCTGGCGCGACCGGCTTATCGCGGGGTTCCCATCCGCCCCGCCAGCGTCAGTCCCGCCGTGGCGACGGCTCCCGCAGCCGCCCGGCCGATGTCGTCCGGTACGAGAACGAGGACGGCGACCGCCGCCGCGAGCGAGGCGACGGCGATGGTGATGGCGGTGAGCGCGTTGACCCGCGGAAGGCGGGGAATCTGGCGCGGCTTTCCGTGCGGCACCGGTTCTTGTGGCACTCCTGTTTGCGGCACTGGTTCTTCACTGAATGAGGACATGCGTACTCCTGATGGCCCGGGACTTTTGTGGTGCCATTCAGGGACCGGTCGCTTGCAGACGACCGACCCCAACAAGGACGTGCCCAAGCACCTATGTGATCACCCGTCAGTCTTGGGGAATGAAACACGCCCTGATACGTGATCATGCGCGTCTTCCGCTCTCCGACGGGAGCAGGTCGCAGTGTCGGCACTCTCATTAAGGAGATCGCCCATTTGCGATCCGGCGACACGCTACCTAGCAGATTGGCGTTTAACATCCTCGCGCGGGGAAAAGAACAGTGCACGAGACGGCAACGGAGTCTGCCCCGGAAAGGCCGCCCTGAACAGGGAGGATTTTCCGCCGCCCGGCAGACGGAGGCCCTCTCCTTGGACGCCGACCTCCGGTGGCCCGGGCGGTTCGGCATCAGGGCGAACTCGTTGCAGCGAGTGCGCCCTCTGTGGCTTCGCTCGCGCGGAGCCACAGTCCTGTGCACCTTCCAGCGCTGACCCTGCGCCCTGCCTGTGCTTCCGTGCGCTCCCCGGTGAGCCGCCGTACGGCCCGGCGGCGCGCGGCGGAACCCCCGGCGAACGGATCATGACGTCGGTTCGCCCGGCGGGCCCGGCGGCTCGTCGTGCCCCATCTCGTCGGCGAGGCGCAGGAACATGTCCAGCGCCGCCTCGTCCTTGACGGATCTCGCCTCAAGGTCCCAGAAGTAATCGAGATAGCGCGCGGCGTCCCCGGGAGTCGTGCTGATGGCGGCCTCGCTCAGATTCTCGATGTAGACCAGCGAGGGCATCTCCTCGGTGAACTCGAAGAGGGTGAAGGAGTGTGCCGACGCCGGGTGGGCGCCCTCTCTGAACGGGTAGACCATCACGCTGATCTGCGGTCTCGCCGCCAGTTCGGCGAGGCGGCGCAGTTGGGCACGCATCACGCCGTCGCCGCCCACACGCCGTCTGACGACGGACTCGTCCAGGATGAAGAAAAACTCCGCGTCCTCCTGTTCGAGCACTTCCTGGCGGATCATGCGGGCCTCGACCATGCGCTGCATGTCGGAGGCCAGGCGCTGCGGCGTGTACGTGCGCATGATGGACGCGGCGTACTCCTCCGTTTGCAGCAGACCGGGTACCGCGAGCGGCTGGAAGCTCCGGGACACCGTGGCAGAGGATTCCATGGCCAGGAACTCGAGGAATTCCTTGTCGAAAATGTCGCGGTACTCGGTGAAAGGCATCTTCCGGCTCGCCCGCGCCATTTCCAGGAGCTGCTCCACCCGCTCGCTCTCCGTTATCCGGTACAGAGCGAGCAACTGCCGCAGGTCGTTGGTGGAAACGCCCACCTCACCCGCCTCGATGCGCAACAGTTTGCTCGGCGACCACTCCATGTGCTGGGCGACACTCTTCTGTGTGAGCCCGGCGGTCAGCCTCGCCTCACGGAGTTCGGTGCGCAGCCGCAGGCGCTGCACCGCCGCACTCCCCTTCAACGGCACCACCATGCGGCATCCCCCAATCTGCTACACAGCCGATTGTGGCATCACCAACTGAAGAGCAGCAGACCACAATCACGCACAAACTCCACTGCCCTGCGACGGTTCTCGCGCGCGGCCTCGAAACCGCGCGGAGCACCACAGCGGCCCGTCGCCCCACCGGTGCGGTGGCGCGACGGGCCGTCGGATCAGCGGGCCGTCGAATCAGCGGGCCCTCGAATCAGCGGGCCCTCGGAACAGGGGTCGGCGGATCAGGGGTCGGCGGATCAGCGCTTGAGGGGGAGCGTCCCGCAGTTGGACGTGGCGGTCTTGCCCGAGAGGCGGTCGGTCATCCAGGAGATCGCGTCGCCCTGGTCGGTGATGAGGGGGACGAGGTGGTTGGTGAGGCTCTTGTCTCCGAGGTTGGGCACCTTGAGGCCCTCGTAGGTGACGTTGCCGCCCTTGCCGCACCAGTCGACGGCCAGTTGACGTGCCTGCTCGTGGGGCACGATGTCGTCCTCGACGCCGGTGGCCACACGTACCGGCACCGCGGGCTTGAGGGTGCCGATACGCTGCTTGTCGAGCGCGGCCTGGGCGCGGGGGTCGGCGGCGATGATGTCGCCGAGGGAGTCACCGCTGTTGGTCCACTTGGTGCTCTTGGTGAAGCCGTAGCCGAAGATGGCGTCGCCGACACACATGGTGGACGTGTCCTTCAGCGCCTTCCTGCCCGTCTCGTTGACATGTGCGTCGACGATCGCCTTCAGGTCGGGGTCGGACTGTGCGAAGCCGTTGATGGACCAGCCCAGCGCACCGGCCAGCGCGCTCCCGTCGATGCCCTTCATGACCTCCGTCAGATCGGCGGGAGGCGCGCCCGAGTAGGCACCGGCGAGCTTGACGTCGGGCGCGTAGGAGGGTTGCAGCTCGGCGGCCGAGGCGCTGGCGCCGCCACCCTGGCTGTAGCCGTACAGACCCACCCGGGAGTCGGCGGTGACGGAGGCACCCGGGACGGAGCGCGCCGCGCGTGCCGCGTCCAGCAGGGCGTGGCCCTGGTCGAGACGGTTGACGTAGGTGTGCAGCCGGTCGGTGGCGCCGAGGCCGACGTAGTCGGTGACGACCACGGCCGCTCCGGTCGACAGCAGACGGTAGATCGCCAGGTCCTCGTAGGCGACGGAGACGGTCCCGCGGCCCAGGGTCAGCGGGTTCTGGAGCGCCAGCGAGGGCGCGCACTGGTCCCCCTGGCCCATGGTGCCGGAGGCCACCGCCACGAGCGGGCGGGGCCCGTCGCCCTTCCACTCGGCCGAAGGTTCTATGTAGGCGCCCGTGACGGCGACGGGCTCGCCGCCTGCGTCGGTGGACTTGTACATCAGCCGGGTCGCGGTGCCCGGCATCGGGCGTCCGTCCAGGCCGGGCAGGCTCAGCCCGAGGGGCAGCGGTTCCTTGCGGATCAGGGTGCCGTCGTCGGAGGGCAGTTCGGCGGGCGGGTTGTAGAAGGCGGGGATGGGCACCCCGCGCGAGACCACCGACTCCGGTCCGTCGGCGGCCGAGGGCGCGGTGGGCGCGGACGCGGGTGCGGTGGCGGAGGCCGGTGCGACGGCCACGCCGACGCAGGCCGCGGCGGCCACGGTGGTGGCCAGCGCCCGCATGGCACGCGGTCTGCGCCGACGGCCGGGCGTGGCCCCCGGCACGGATCCCGGCGACGCCGACTGCTCGTCGGGCTCGCTGAAGCTGGAACGCGAACGGGTACTCGTGCGGCTCACGGCTCACTCCTCGCTCTGCTCCGGTGCAGGTGAGCGCAAGCTAGCAGCGGGGGCTTACCGAAGGTAACTCGTCGGTAAGTTACGTTGCGGTAACTATTGCTTCGGGCAACCACGTTGGCCGGTCCGGCGGTCCGCGCGCACGCCGGGCCGGTCTCAGGTGAGCCCGAGGCCCGGATCGGCTCCGGTCAGTTCGCAGCTCGCGTCCCACAGGTGCGCGGCGACGGTGTCGGCGTCCGCTTCCGGATCCGTCAGATAGGGCGCGACCGGCTCGGGCCGTGGCCGGCCGCGCAGGCCGAAGACCCGTGGTCCCCACAGTTGCCCGCCCGCCGCCTCCGGGTCCAGGACGGCCCGCACCACAGGCCACGCGCCCGCGTCCTTGCCCTGGACGACGAGCCCCGCGGGCAGGCCGCGCAGCCGTGCGCCGAGGCTCCGCACATGGACGGGCGGACGCGAGGGGGTGAGCGAGTCCAGTGCGCCACCGGGGTGTGCCATCACACTGCGCACCGTGCTGTCGGCGGCACGCAGGCGGCGGTCGAGTTCGGCGGCGAAGTACATCTGCGCCAGCTTCGACCTCCCGTAGGTGCGCTTGGGCCGGTAGTCGTGGCGGGACTGGAGGTCGTTCAGGTCCAGCCGCTCGGACTTCGCGGCGAAGCTGCCGACCGTCACGATCCTGCCCGCCTCCGCGCCGCGAAGCAGTGGCGCGAGCCATCCGGTCAGCGCGAAGTGGCCCAGGTGGTTGGTGCCGAACATGACCTCGTTGCCGTCCGCCGTCTCTCGCCGGGGCGGGTCGTCGAGTGCGACACCCGCGTTGTGGACCACCGCGTCGAGGCGGTCCAGCCCCAGTGTGTCCACGGCGGTGCCCACGGCCGTCTTCAGCGACGTCAGGTCGGCCAGGTCCAGTCGGAGGTGCCGCACCCGCGCGCCGGGCACCCGGGAGCGGAGGGTGTCCATGGCCGCCTCGGCCTTCGCGGGGTCCCGGCTGCCCAGGACGACCGTGGCCCCCGTTCCCGCGAGCTGCTCGGCGACGAAGTAGCCGATGCCCGCGTTGCCGCCGGTGACCAGGAAGGTTCTGCCATCGGCGCGCGGCAGCCGGTGGACGTTCCACCGCTGGTGCCGGGACACGGGCCGGGCCGGGGGTGCGGAAGACACAGGGACTCCTTGACGTCGGGAGGGGGACGGTGACGGCGACGGGGCGGGAGGGCGGCGACGGCGCACGGCGCTCGCACCTTGGCCGGTCACCGTACTCCCGCCCCGCCTCCACTCCCCCAATGTCCCCGCGCCCGCCGACACCTCACCGACAACACACCGACAGCGCCCGGTCCGGCACGGTTCAGCACATGTGCCGCCGGGTCAGGCGTAGTGGCGGTAGAGCGCCTCGGCCACACATGCGGGCTTGTCGCTGCCCTCGACCTCCACCGTGAACGTCATCCGCATCTGCACTCCGTCGCCCTTCACCTCTTCCACCGGGCCGACGGCGCCGTGCAGGCGGATCTTCGCGCCGACGGGCACGGGGCGGGGGAAACGGACCTTGTCCAGGCCGTAGTTGACGCTCAGGGAGGTGCCCGTGATCTCCAGCAGCTCGGTGAAGAGCGGGATGACCAGGGAAAGGGTCAGATATCCGTGCGCGATGGGTCCGCCGAAGGGGCCCTGTGCCGCCCGTTCCGGGTCGGTGTGGATCCACTGGTGGTCGTCGGTGGCGTCGGCGAAGGTGTTCACCCGTTCCTGGGTGATCTCGAGCCAGTCCGTGCGGCCGAGGTCAGCTCCGCTGAGGGCTGTGAGCGCGTCGAGACCGTGGGCGGTGGTGGGCATGCGCGTACCTTTCGATGAGGGGTGCCCCCGAGGGGCGCGGTCACGGGTGGGTGGCGGGGCGGGCGCCTGAGTGGGCGTCGGAGTGGGCGCAGTCGGCGCGCAGCGACGGTTTGGCGACCTTGCCGGACGCCGTACGGGGAAGGGACTCCGCGAAGGCGACCGACTTGGGGACCTTGTACTTGGCGAGCGCGCCCCGCACATGGGCGAGGATCCCCGCCTCGTCGGCCGCGGCACCGGGTTTCAGGACGACGACCGCGTGGCCGACCTCGCCCCACACCTCGTCGGCCACACCGACGACCGCGCACTCGGCGACGGCGGGATGGCCGAGGAGCGCGTTCTCCACCTCGGCCGGGTAGACGTTCTCCCCGCCCGAGACGAACATGTCCTTCACGCGGTCGACGATGTAGGCGAACCCGTCGGAGTCCGTCCGGGCCACATCGCCCGTGCGCAGCCAGTTGTCCCCGGTGAAGGCCGCCTCGGTGTCCCGTGGCCGTCCCCAGTAGCCCGTCATCACGTTCGGGCCGTGGACGAGGACCTCGCCGCTCTGGCCCGGTGTCGCGTCAGCGCCGTCGGGCAGCACCACGCGTGCGTCGGTGAAGAAGTGCGGCACCCCGGCGGAACCGGCCTTGGCCGCGGCCTGTTCGCGGTCCAGGTAGAGCACACCGGGTGATGCCTCGGTCATGCCGTAGCCCTGGCTGAAGGCCAGGCCGCGGGCGAGGTAGGTGTCGATGGTGCGTGCGGGCACCGGGGCGCCGCCGCAGACGAGTGACCGCAGGCTGGACAGGTCGGTGTCCGCCCAGCGTGGCGCGGCGGCCATGGCGTCGTACATGGTGGGCACCGCGAACATGTAGGTCACGCGTCGGCTCTCGATGACCCGGAGCACGTGGTCCGGGTCGAAGGCGCCGAGCAGCACCACACGTCCGCCCTTGAGGAGGGTGGGCAGGCAGGTCATGTTGAGACCGGCGGTGTGGAACAGCGGGGCGCTGACGAGTGTGACCTCGTCGCCGGAGAGGTCCGTGTCGACGAGGACGTTGACGCTGTTCCAGATGATGTTGGCGTGGGAGAGGACGGCACCCTTGGGGCGGCCCGTGGTCCCGGAGGTATACATGATCATGCACGGGTCGTCAGGGCCCACGGCCTCGTCCAGCGGCCCGGTGCCGCCGCGGGCGAGCAGGTCCTCGTAGCGGAGAGCCCCGTAGCGGAGAGCCCCGTCCCGTGCCTGCCCCACGGCATCCGGTGGCCCGTCGCCTGCGAGGACGACGCGCTCCCGTACTCCCGACCGCTCCGCCGCGACGCGGGCGGCCTCGGCCTGCTCCGGCGCGTGGACGAGGACCGTACTGCCGGAGTCGGAGAGGTTGTAGGCCAGTTCGGGCGCCGCGAGCCGGGTGTTGAGCGGGACGAAGACGGCGCCGATGGCACCCGTGGCGAAGAGGGTTTCGAGGAAGGCGGGATGGTTGGAGCCCAGATACGCGACGCGGTCGCCGTGTCCCGTGCCCAGCGCGCGCAGGGCGTGGGCCAGGCGCAGCACGCGCTCGTGGAGTTCCTGGTAGGTCCAGGTCCGTTCCTCGTGGACGACGGCGATGCGGTCCGGGGTCCTGCGTGCCCTGCGCTTCGGCCAGGAGCCGATGCCCTGGTTCAACACCGTGCCTCCTTCAGTCCTTGAGCAGGCCCAGCAGACGGGCGGCGTTCTCCTTGAGGATCTTGGGACGGACCTCCGGTTTGATGTCGAGCCGCTCGAAGTCGGCGAGCCACCTGTCGGGGGTGATGACGGGGTAGTCGGAGCCGAAGAGGACCTTGTCCTGGAGCAGGCTGTTGGCGTAGCGCACCAGTTGTGGCGGGAAGTACTTCGGGGACCAGCCGGACAGATCGATGTGGACGTAGGGCTTGTGGGTGGCCACGGCCAGTGCCTCGTCCTGCCAGGGGAACGACGGGTGGGCCAGGATGATGCGCAGGTGCGGGAAGTCGACGGCGACATCGTCGACCAGCATCGGATTCGAATACTTCAGCCGGATGCCGCCGCCCCCGGGCACACCCGCGCCGATGCCGGTCTGCCCGGTGTGGAACAGCGCGGGTACGCCGAGTTCCTCGATGGCCTCGTAGAGGGGGTAGGCGAGGGTGTCATTGGGTGCGAAAGCCTGGATGCTGGGGTGGAACTTGAAGCCGCGCACCCCGTGTTCCCTCACCAGCCGACGGACCTCGCGCACCCCGGCCAGGCCCTTGTGGGGGTCGACGCTGGCGAACGGGACGAGCACGTCGGGGTGGGCGGCGCAGCTCTCGGCGATCTCCTCGTTGGCGATGCGCGGGTGGCCGGTGGCGTGCTCCGCGTCCACGGTGAACACCACGGCCGCCATGCGGCGTTCGCGGTAGTAGCGGGCCATCTCCTCGATGGTCGGCTGCCGGTGGCCCTGGGTCTTGAAGTACGCGGCGGAGGCGCCGAACAGTTCGGGGCTGAGGGCGCCGTGGCCGTCCTTGGAGATCTCCGCGTGGGTGTGGACGTCGATGGCGGTCAGCGCGTCGACATCGAAGGCGGGTGCGGGGGTGGGTGCGGGTTCGGGTTCGGGTACGGGTGCGGGGGCGCTCCGCTCCCGCTTCGCGGGGTCGCTCATCTCATGCCTCCGGTGCCGTGGGTGCCGGAATGCCGTAGGGCTCGGGTTCGGCGCCCACGCCGCTGTGCCACCGCGCGGCGAGCGCGTCGGCGCTCCAGCCGCCGTCGGCGAAGGCGACCGCCTTCTCCTGGGGGTGTGCCCACAGGGCGAGCCGGTCGCCGCCGACGCCGATGGCCTGCCCGGTGATGTCCTGGGCCGCGTCGGAGGCGAGGAAGGTGATCAGCCCGGCGACGTCCTCGACCGCGCCCAGGCCCTCGTCCCTGCGCAGCCAGTCCGGCAGGGGCTCGCCCGTGCGCTCGGACTCCTCGATGAGGGGTGCGAAGGCCGGGATGGTGCGGGTCATCTCGGTGGCCGCGACGGGCACGACGGCGTTGACGGTGATGCCCGCCCTGGCCAGCTCCAGGGCCCAGGTGCGGGCCATGGCGACGATGCCCGCCTTCGCCGCGGCGTAGTTGGTCTGCCCGAAGTTGCCCCGCTGCCCGGCCGGTGAGGAGATCAGCACGAGCCGTCCGCCCGTCCCCTGCTGCCGCATCCGTACGGCGGCGGCGCGGGCGCAGGTGAAGGTGCCGCGCAGGTGGACGCGGACGACGTCGTCGAAGTCCTCGTCGGTCATCTTCCACAGCACGCGGTCGCGCAGGATGCCCGCGTTGGTGACGAGCACGTCCAGGCGTCCGAACTCCCGGACCGCCGTGCCGACCAGCCGCTCCGCCGCCTCGCTGTCACCGACGGCGGCCACCACACCGGTGGCCTTGCCACCGGCGGAGGTGACAGCCGCGACCGCCGCGTCGACCGCCTCCTGGTCGACGTCGTTCACCACCACCGCGGCTCCGGCGGCGGCGAGCGCCCGGGCGTATCCCAGGCCGAGACCGCGCCCGCTGCCGGTGACGACGGCGGCTTTCCCGTGCAGATCCATGTCCGCGCCTCTCGTGTTCCGTTGGGCCCGTGATGCCGCCCAGATTGCCGGAGGGCAGGCGGGCACCACACGACGATTAACAGGAATCCTGATAATGGCGAGTGTGGCCAACGCTAAGGAATCCTGTCAATGCCCTAGGCTGAGCACCGTCGGCTTCCGGTCGGCATCCCAGGGAATGGAGGCGTGCCATGGCGGCATCCGCGCGGTCCGTGGCGGCGGCGAGGACGACGAGGGGGCGGGTGTGAGCACCTCACTGCTGTATCTGGTCAAGCGGACCGAACTGGTGGTACGCGCACGCCTGGAGGAGTTGCTCAAGCCCGCGGGCATCACGGCGCTCCAGTACACGGCGCTCACCGTGCTGGAACGCCACGACGGGGTGTCGGCAGCGCAACTCGCCCGGGACTCGTTCGTCACGGCCCAGTCCATGGGCGACATGGTGCACACGCTGGAGAACCGCGAGCTGATCCGCCGCGAACCCAACCCCCGCAACCGCCGGGAGCGGCTCATCCTGCTCACCGACACCGGCCGGCGGCTGCTGGCCGAGTACGCCGGACCCGCCCGGCAGCTCGAAGAGGACATGGTCCGGGACCTCAGCCCCGAGGAGGTCACCCGGTTCCGCGAAACGCTGCATCGCACATGGCGCGCGCTGTCCTGACGCGGACGCTGTCCCGACGCGGACGCTGCCCCGACGCGGACGCTGCCCCTGCGCGCTACAGGTTCGGCGGGCCCTGCTCGACGCGGCGCAGCACGGGGGTGAGCCGGTCGAGTGCTTCCCCGGTCTGGAACTGCCGCTCGTCCCACCAGGTGGCTCCGGCTTCCGCCAGCGGTCCGACGAGATCGCGGGTCCTGGCGGGGTCGTCGCCGGGCGTGGCGCCGCCGAGGACGATGTCGAAGGAGGTGCCGGGCCGGTCCGCGCGCCGCTCGCCCTGCTCCCGCACATAGGCGACCAGCTCGCGGACCTGCCCGACGGGCGGCACATGGCCGTGCTCGGCGTCGGCGAAGAGGGGGACAGCGCCGTCCCAGCGGGCGGCCCGGCGCATCGGCGGACGGTTCGGCCAGAAGCCCGCGACCCAGACCGGCGGCCGGGGGCGCTGCGCCGTGGCGGGGAGCAGTGTCACGTCGCGCGCCTGGTAGTGCGGTCCCTCATGGTTCACCGGCTCGCCCGACCAGTAGCGCGCCAGCAGGTCCAGGCCCTCGTCCAGCCGCCCGGCCAGCGCCTTCGGGTCGGTCGTGTCGCCAAAACTCGCGTACTCGTCCTCGACGGGCCCGCCCAGCCCGGCACCGAAGGTGACCCGGCCGCCGCTCAGGACGTCGAGTGTCGCCACCTGGCGGGCGAGCTGCTGCGGGCGGCGCCGGGCGACCGGGGTGACCAGGGTGCCCAGCCTGATCCGGGAGGTGGCCAGCGCGGCGGCGGTCAGCAGCATCCAGGGGTCGCCGAACGGCTTGCCCGCGTACTTGCGGTGCAGCACGTGGTCCCAGACGAACAGCCCGTCCCACCCCGCTTGCTCCGCCGCGAAGGCCACCTTCGCCACGGTCCTGGGGTCGGCGAAGTCGCCGAAGTTCGGAATGTTGACGGAGTAGCGCATCTCCGCATCCTGCTGCACGCCGACGAGCCCGGCAACCGGCGGGCCGGTGACCGCCAGTTGAACGGGTGAGGCGTGTGCACCGCCCTGGCAATGTGACCCCGGCCCCGGTTGCCCGCGCGCCTTGCCTGTGCCTCCTGGGGGTTCGTTCGCGTGGTGCGGAACGCCTGCCCACAACGGTTGGAGCGGGCCGGAGGTTGGCCACCGGGTGGGAGGTGGTGTGGCGGGGGGTCCCCGCAGGGCGAGCAAGTCACCGGCAGAAAGCCGAAAAGCACACCTTTACGCCCGAGGAGACACCCCAGCGCGGCGCCGACCCCCACCACACAGCAACCCCACAACCACGGCCCGAGCCAAGAACCACGCGGCGCCAGCCGCGACGCACCGTCACCACACGCCGCGCCGCAGCCACCGACCCGCACCCGAACACGACGCCAAGCCACACGACGGCACCCCGCCAAACAGGGGCACAGAAATCAGCGCGGGACCCTACGGCACCCACCACACCGGCCAACCGTCCCGCGCGCAACACCCCCGTGAAGGGGCCACCCCGAAACGCCGAACAGCCCAGCGCAGCGCTACCGCTGGCGCAGATGGTCCCGCAGCGTGCGGGCCACGTGTGACATGAGGGCGTCCGCGCCGGGCTGGACGCCGGCCGGGACCAGTGACTCGGTGAGCACGGCGATGGCGAAGGTCTGGCCGTCGGAGTGCTCGACGGTGCCGATCTCGTGGCGCAGGTTCAGAAGGGTGCCGGTCTTGGACGACCAGGTGGTGGCGTCGGAGCTGAAGTCCGGGGCGAGCCGGTGCCGCACCATGTTGTTGCGCATGAGGTCGCGTACGCGCTCGGCCACCTCCGCGGGGATCTTCGACGGTGTCCACAGCGCCTGAAGCAGCTCGACGAAGGCACGCGCGCTGCCGGTGTTGGCCCGGGTGGTGTCGAGCTGTGGCACACGGTGACCGCGCCCGCTGGTGCCCGCGTCGATGGCGAGCGAGTGGGCGAGATGTGCCTGTCCCGCGTCGAAGCGTTCCACGGGTGTGTCGGACAGCTCGCGCATGCTGTGCCGTACGGTGATGCCGCGCAGCCCCAGCTCGGCCATGATGCCGGCGACCTGCGACGGCGGGGTGAGGCCGAAGAGCGCGTCGGAGGCCGTTCCGTCGCTCACGCAGGTGCTCAGGTAGAGCAGGTCGTCGATCGCGATCCGGGCGGGGTGGCGGAACCTGCTCAGCCCGGTGGGCCCCGGTGTGGTGATCCGGCCGGGCCGCACGTCGAGCGCGGTGGCTCCGTCCAGCTCGCCCCGTCGGATGCGCTCCACCGTCGCCAGCGCGAGCGGGACCTTGACCAGGGAGGCGGACGGAAGCTGGGTGTCCGGGTCGATGCCCAGCTCCTCACCCGTGTGCAGGTCCCGCACGAGCAGGCAGCCGCGCAGACCGCCGTCGCGCAGTTGTCCGCGTATGTCGTGCAGCAGTGTCTCGGTGTTCATACCGCGGCCCCTCCCCCGGTGCCGGAGCCGGTGCCCGCGGCTGCCGTCGTGTCGTCGTCCGCGCCGAGGCAGCGCGCGATGGCGTCGCCCAGGCGCCCTTCGATGTGCTGCGGGTTGCCCTCAGCCGCGGTGGCGAGGGCGAATCCGCGGCTGAGCGCGAGTTCGCCGACGGGCCGCCAGTGCAGGCCCAGTTCACCGGCCTGCGCGGGCGAGCACAGCAGCAGGTCGCCGCCGCACAGGACCTCGGCCGCCGCGGTCGTCAGATCGGCCGCGGCACCCAGTTGCGCGGGCCGCAGGCCCAACGCGTCGCGCAGCCGCGTCAACGGGTCCCGGATGTGCGGCACATCGTCCTCCGGCTGGATCCAGATGCGGCGGGCGGGACCGCTGGACGCGCGGCTCACCCGCAGCGTCTCCAGATAGACCCGCCGCACGCCCGGCTCTCGAGAACCGGCGAGCCCCAGCGGCACGGACCACGTCGCGTCGTCCGCGGGCACCGCGAGCAGCGCGGCGCGCACCTGCTGCGTGTGGACCAGCTCCATGCGCTGCGCCGGAGACGCGACGCGGAGGTCGAGCGTGACCCCGTGGCCCCGCGCCTCGGCGACGAGGCGGGCGCGGCCGGCCGTCGAGCAGATGCCGGGGACCGCGAGCCGCCACGGTTTGCGCTTGGCTGCCTCCGCCTCGTGCAGCAGCACATCGGCCGCCTGCACGAGCTGCCTCGCGGCGGGCAGCATGTCCCGGCCGAAGGGGGTGAGGACGGCCCGTCGCGAGGTGCGCTCGAACAGCTGCTCACCGAAGTGCTCCTCCAGCGCGGCGACGCGACGGCTGGCCACCGGCTGCGACATCCGCACGGCGGCGGCGCCGACGGTGAAACTGCCCCGTTCACTCACGCTGACGAACGCGCGACTCGCTCCTACCAGGTCCATGCGGGAAGCCTATGACGAATCCGCATGGAACCGCGCATGAGCGTATTGGACCGCATGACGGGCGGGGGCGAGAGTGATCCCGGCACTCTCGACCACCCGCCCGGGACGGGGCGGTGCCGCTCCGTCCCCGATGCGTCCTGCCCGTGTGCGGGACCGCCCTGGAGGTTTGGACCATGCAGTACAGGACCGTGCGGCACGCCCGTTTCCGGCGCTCCGTCCTCGGCGCGCTGGCCACGCTCGCCCTCGTCCCGCTCGTGGCCTGCGGCCAGGGCGACACCTCGGGATCGGGTGCGGGCTCGGAATCCGCCTCGCCGTCCTCGTCCTCGACCGCTTCCGCATCCGACTCCGCGTCGACGGGGTCGGACTCGGCCGTGAAGCCGTTCAGAGGCAAGTTCAAGAAGCTGGAGGGCACCTTCGACGCGCGGCTCGGCGTCTACGCCGTCGACACGGGCACCGGACGCGAGGTGGCCTACAACGACGGCGAGCGGTTCCCCTTCGCCTCCACGTTCAAGGCGCTGGCCGCGGGCGCCGTGCTGCGCGAGCACTCGGACGAGGAGATGGAGAAGGTCGTCACGTACTCCAAGGACGACCTGATCGCCAACTCCCCCATCACCGAGAAGCATGTCGAGAGCGGAATGACCCTGCGCGAGCTGTGCGACGCCGCCGTCCGCTACAGCGACAACGCCGCCGCCAATCTGCTCTTCGACGCGCTCGGCGGGCCCAAGGGCCTGGACGCCGTCCTCGAAGAACTCGGCGACGATGTCACGCGCATGGAGCGCCCCGAGCCCGACCTGAGCCGCTGGACCCCGGGCTCGACGAAGGACACGAGCACGCCGCGCGCGATGGCCGAGAGCCTGCGCACGTTCGTCCTCGGCGACGTCCTGAACAAGGGCGACCGCGCACAGCTCACGAAGTGGCTGCGCACCAACACCACCGGGGACGAACTCATCAGGGCCGGGGTGCCGAAGGGCTGGGTGGTCGGCGACAAGACCGGCAGCGGCAGCGGCTACGGGGCCCGCAACGACATCGCCGTGGTGTGGCCCGAGGACTCGGCGCCGATCGTCATGGCAGTGATGTCGAACCGCGACAAGGAGAGCGACGAGTTCGACAACAAGCTCATCGCGGAAGCGGCGACCGTGGTCACCGACTCGCTCTCGTAGCGTGAAGCACGCTGGGCCGACACTCGGGATCAGGATCCGCTGCGGGCGGTGTGCCCGCCCCCTGCCACTCGGCGAAGGGGGACGGGCACACCCGGCTCACGTCTCGTCGCTGACCTCGATGGCGGCCGCGGGGCAGACGGCCGCGGCCTCACGGACCGTGTCGTGCTGGTCCGAGGCGGGTTCGGGCTCCAGCAGGACGACGATGCCGTCGTCGTCGCGCTGGTCGAACACCTCCGGGGCGATCAGCACACACTGGCCAGCGCCGCAGCACTTGCCCTCGTCCACGGTGACCTTCATACGGTCTCCTTTCTCGGGGTCTCGGGGTCTCGGGGTGGGAGTGGGGATGGAGGTGGGAGAGAAGACGTCCGGCGCGCAACCGGCTCCGCGACGGGGAGACGACCACCGCACGGGCACCGGTCACCACACCGTCACCAGCGCACGGGCACCTTGCGCAGACCGCCGACGAGCAGCCCCTCCACGCGCTCCAACTCCTCGATGGGCACGGCCAGTTCGAGCGTGGGGAGCCTGCGCAGCAGCGTCTCCAGGACGACCTGGAGTTCGGTGCGGGCGAGCGCCTGGCCCAGACACGAGTGCGGTCCGGCCCCGAAGGTGAGGTGGGGGTTGGGGGTGCGGCCCAGGTCCATCTCGTCGGCACCGTCGAACACGTCCTCGTCGCGGTTCGCGGCGGGCATGCTACAGATCACGGTGGTGCCCTGCGGCAGCACCTCCCCACCCACCTCGACGTCCTCCGTCAGATAGCGCCGCAGCCCGAACCCGAGGTTGGCGTCAAACCGCAGGGACTCCTCCACCGCGTTGCGCACCAGCGACGGGTCGGCCAGCAGCCGCTCCCACCGGGTGCGGTCGGCCAGCAGCATGGAGACCATCTTGCCGATCATGTTGGCGGTGGTCTCGTGCCCGGCGACGAGCAGCGCCATCCCGGTGGCCAGCAGTTCCTCGTCGGACAGTCCCTGGCCCTCGCCCTCGCTCTCCTTGATCAGGGTGCTGAGGAGGTCGTCGGCGGGCTCGGCTCGCTTGTCGGCGATGTGCCCGGACATGTACTGGATGAACTCGATCTGCGCCGCGTCCGTCTCCTCCTTGGTGAAGCGGGTGAGGTTGAGGAACGCGTCGGACCAGTGCGAGAAGCGGTCACGGTCGGCGGCGGGCACACCCAGCATGTCGCAGATGACGTACACGGGCAGCGGGAAGCCCACACTGGCCTTGAGGTCTCCGGGCGCGCCCTGCTCGACCATGTCGTCGATGAGCTGTTCGGCGATCGCGGTCATCGAGGGGCGCAGCGCGGCCATGCGCTTGGCGGTGAACCACTTCCCCACCGCGCGGCGCCACCGCTGATGGGGCTCGCCCTTGTCGGGCACGGTCAGCGCCGAGCCGTTGGCGGCGACGGAACCGGCGCCCTCGGGGGCGACACGTGCCGCGTCGTCGTTGACGGCGGGGCGGGAGAAGCGGGGGTCGGCCAGCATGCTCCTGACGTGCTCGTGCCGGGTCAGCAGCGTGGCATGGTCACCGCTGGGCAGTTCGACGGTGGCCACGGGGCACTGCTGCCGCAGCCGTTCCCATTCGGCCGGGGGGTCCAACGGGCCTTCGTAGGGCAGCGGGTAGCGCACGGTCTGCTGGTTCTGACTCATGTGACATCTCCCTGGGGTGGTGTTTTCGCTGGACGGAAGGCGCCCCCCGTAGACGCCTGGCTGGTGCGTATGCGGCGGCCCCGGCCCGTCGGCCAAGGTGCGGCATGTGGGCGTGGGCGCGGTCCGTTGCCGCCGGGTGCCCCTCATCCGGCCGGTGAGGGGGCGGTCTCGGCCGCGGTGCCGGTGCCGGTGTCGGTGCCGGCGTCGCTCGGCGCGGCCGGGAGAAGCGCTGTGCGGCGCGGGATCGCCAGCGTGAGGAGGGCCGCCAGCACGGCGACGGCCGCGCTGATGACGAAGGCGACCCGGAAGCCGTCCTGAGTGGGGACGGTGTAGCCGCCGACGGTCGTGCTCAGCTGGGCGAGGACGACACCGACGATGGCGCTGGAGGCCGAGATCCCCACGGACCGCGTCAGGGAGTTGAAGCCGTTGGCCGCCGCGGTCTCGGAGCGTGGCACGGCCGCCATGATGATCGCGGGCATCGCTCCGTAGGCGAAGGCGACACCGACGCTGATGACGCAGCAGAAGACCAGGATGCCGGGGGCGCTGCCCATCAGGGGCAGCGCCAGCGCGTACCCGAGGGCGATGATCAGGGCTCCGGTCAGCAGCGAGGCACGGGGCCCGGAGTGTGCCGAGAGCTTCGCGCCGAGCGGCGAGAAGGCCATCATCACGAGTCCGGCGGGCGCCATCCACAGTCCCGCCGCGAGCATGGACTGGCCCAGGCCATAACCGAGTGCCTCGGGAAGCTGGAGGAGCTGAGGGGCGATCAGGGACTGCGCGTACATCGCGAATCCGACGACGACGGACGCGGTGTTGGTGAGCAGAACCGGACGGCGCGCTGTGGTGCGCAGGTCGACCAGCGGGTCGGTGGTGCGCAACTCGAACCAGCCCCAGCAGAGGAGCACGACGGCCGAGGCGGCGAAGAGGCCGAGGGTGGTGCCGCTGCCCCAGCCCCATTCGGCCCCCTTGGAGACCGCCAGCAGCAGGCAGACCAGACCGGCGGCGAGGCCCACGGCGCCCGGCACGTCGAAGCGGCCCCGTGCGACCGGGGGCACGTGCGGGACGCGGAGGGCGACGGCGAGGCCGACCAGCGCGCTGACACCGGCCGAGCCCCAGAAGAGCACGTGCCAGTCGGTGTTCTGCGCGATGGCGGCCGAGAGCGGCAGCCCGAGGGCGCCGCCGATCCCCAGCGACGAACTCATCAACGCAACGGACGTGCCCATGCGTTCGGGCGCGACGACGTCGCGCATGGTGCTGATGCCGAGCGGGACGATGCCCATGCCGATGCCCTGGAGGGCCCGGCCGATCACCATCGGGACGAGCGTGTCGGACACGGCGCAGACCAGGGAGCCGGCGACGAGCAGGCCGACGCAGATCAGCAGCAGGCGCCGTTTGCCGTGCAGATCGCCTAAGCGTCCGATGACGGGGGTGGCGACGGCTCCGGTGAGCAGGGTCGCGGTGATCACCCAGGAGGCGTTGGCGCTCGACGTGTGCAGCAGTCGGGGCAGTTCGCCGATCAGCGGGACCACGAGGGTCTGCATCAGGGAGGCCACGATGCCGGCTCCGGCCAGCACGGCCACTGTCGCTCCGGAACGCGCCGGGGGCGCGGAAGCTGTCATGAAGTGCACGCTACAGAGAAAGTGCACCATGCACAAAGAGTGCAGGATGCTCTCCTTGAGCATCCTGCACTTTGACGTACTGTGCAGGGGTACAGCCGCGTGACCGGAGGCGATCGGCATGGATGCGAAGCAGGCGAGCGAGCACATCGAGCGGGAGATGCTGATCCTGATGCGGCATCGCGAGATGACCTCACCGCGCCGCACCCGCGGGGGCGACGCCCTGGACCGCAGCGCCTATGTGCTGCTCAGCAGGCTGGAGGTCCAAGGACCCATGTCGATCGCGGACTTCGTCGACGCCTTCGGCCTGGCCGCCTCCACCTTCACCCGGCAGACCAACGCGCTGCTGCGCGCCGGGCTCGTGGAGCGGATGCTCGACCCGGAGGGCGGGGTGGCCCGCAAGTTCCGCGTCACACGCAAGGGCATGGAGCGCCTCGCCTCGGAGCGCGACGAGATCGTGACCGGGATGACCAAGGTGATCAGCGAGTGGCCGCCCGAGCGCCTGGCCAACTTCATCGCCGACCTCCAGCAGTTCAACACCGACATCGAACGCCTCACCGGCCGCCCCTGGCCACGCTGAGCACTCCGGCACACGTAGCTGATCCTCCGGCACACGTAGGCGTACGGCCACGTCCAGCCCCCCCTTACTCCGCACCCGTCAGTGAAAGGCCCCGCAATGTCACGGAGCACCCTCGTCGTCATCGGTACCGGAGGCATGGGACAGGCGGTGGCGCGGCGCATCGGCTCGGGGCACCGGCTCCTGCTGGCCGACCACGACACCGTCGCGCTCGACGCCGCGGCCGAGCGGCTGCGCGCCGAGGGGCACGAGGTGGCCACCCAGCCCGTCGACGTCTCCTCGCGCGAGGCGGTACACGCCCTCGCCGAGCGGGCCGCCGCGCTGGGCCCCGTCACCCGACTCGTGCACACCGCGGGACTCTCCCCCGTCCAGGCCGACATCAGGGCCGTGCTCGCCGTCGATCTGCTCGGGGTGGCCCTGGTGGTGGAGGAGTTCACGGAGGTCGTCCAGCCCGGCGGGGCCGGTGTCGTGATCGCCAGCATGGCCGGGTACAACTACACCGCCGCGCTCTCCCCCGAGCAGGAGGCCGCACTCGCCACCACCCCGGCCGACGAGCTGCTGGGGCTGCCCTTCGCCGCCGAGGACGCCTTCGCGCACAGCGGCGCCGCCTACTCCTTCGCCAAGCGCGCCAACCAGCTGCGCATGCGGCACGCCAGCGTCACCTGGGGTGCCAGGGGCGCACGTATCAACTCCGTCAGCCCGGGCATCATCGCGACCCCCATGGGCCAGGCGGAACTCGACAACAGCAGCTCGGGCCGGTACATGCGGGCAGCGCTGGAAGGGTCCAACGCGGGCCGCCTCGGCACTCCCGAGGACATCGCCCACGCCGTCGACTTCCTCCTCGGCCCCGCCGCCGGGTTCATCTCCGGCACCGATCTCCTCGTCGACGGAGGAGTCACCGCCGCCACCCAGGCGGGCCACATCGCCTTCACCTGACCGCAGCGCGTCCGGCTTCGTCGCGCACTGAGGGGACGCGACGGCGCCAGGCCGACGCGCCTCGGATCGACACACCCCGGATCGACGCGCCCAGCCCGGCGCCGCTCAGTCCGACACCATGTGGAGGAGCGCCGTGCCGTCCTCGCCGCCCGCCATCTGGATCACCACGGCGTCGGGCTGCGCGCTCGGCGGGTCGTCCCCCACTCCGCCGCACGAGTTGCCGGAGCCGTTCTCGCGGAGGACGGTGATGCAGCCCTGGCCCGTGCCGCTGGCCCCGCCCTCGGAACTGCCGCTGCCCGACTTCACCCTGTACTCGACCTTGTTCGGGCCGACCTCGGTCACGTTCAGCGTCGCCGGGCCGTCAGGCCCCTTGAAGGGGATCTTCACCGGATCGGACACCGCCACCTCGCAGTCGCCGTCAGCACAGGCGCCGGTGTCCCGTCCGTCCGCCGCCGAGACCGAGGGCTTCGGTGAGGTGGTGTGCTCCGCCGACGGGCTCTCCGAGGAGCGGGCCGAACCGGAGTCCGATCCGCGCCCCTCGTCCGCGGGTGCCCCGTCGGACTGCCCGGAGCCACCGCAGCCGACCGCCGTCACGGCGGTCAGCACCACCAGCACCGCGCCTGCTCCCAGCCGACGCGTACGCGCTCCGCGCGTCTCACACACTCCGCGTGCCGATGTCGTCGCGGCCATGCTGCTCCCCGGGTCCGGTATGCCTCGGTCCGTGCACTGTCCGGTGGCGAGCATTCCCCCGTCCCCCTCTTCCACTCCTGTCCCGGTACGCGGCACGCGGTACGGCCGTACGCGTGTCACGGCCGGGCACGGGTGACGCGGCCCTGCCGTGACACGGCGCTCAGGACCGGTGGCCCCCGGCGCGGCGTACCGACCCGATGCGTGGTCCGTCGAGCCCGCTGTCCGCGAACTTCCGGGCCACGGCGCGCAGGACACCCCCCATGGCCTGCGCCGTGGGAGTCACGGCACGTGACCTGGCGCGGGCCAGCAGCACGCGGCGCACGGGAGCCGGTGTGTCGCCGCCCAGTGGCAGCAGCCGCACGTCGCTGCGGCGGCTGGTGAGCGCGAGGCGCGGGGCCAGGGCGATGCCGAGCCCGGCGGCGACCATGGCCTGTGCCTCCTGGTAGTCGTGCGACTCGTAGGCGATGCGCGGTTCGAACCCGGCCTGGTGGCAACTGCGGCGCAGGACGTCGGCGACGGGGTGGTTGTCGGCCCTGATGATCCACTCCGCTTCGGCCAGCTCTTCGAGGGCGACACGCGGGTGTCCGAGCAGGGGTGAGTCTGCGGGCACGACGAGCACGGTGGGATCGTCAAGAAGGTGGGTGAGGACGAGCGCGTCGTCGTCGATCCGATTCCACTCGTACTGCCACAGCAGGGCCGTCTCCACCTCGCCCGTGTGCAGCATCTCCTGCAACCTGGCCAGGACCCCGGCCCGTACGACGGTCCGCACACCGGGGTGGCGCCGCCGGAACCGGGTCAGCGCCGGAGGCAGCAGCGAAGCACTCGCCGTGGGGAAGGAACCCAGCCGCAGTGTGCCCCGTTCGACGTGCGCGAAGGCGTCCAAGTCACCCTCGGCGGCGCGCAGTTCGCGCCGGATGACCCGGCCGCGCTCGGCCAGCGCCTCCCCCGCCGCCGTCGTGCGCACACCGCGCGGCAACCGTTCGATCAGCGGCTGCCCCGACTCGCGCTCGAAGAGGGACATCTGCTGCGAAGCGGCGGACGTCGTCATGCCCATCGCCTCGGCGGCAGCGGTCAGCGAGCCGCGCTCGGCGGCCTCCGTCAGCAGCAGCAGTCGACGCACGTTCAGCACACCGCGAGTTTAGCCGGTCTAAACCCACCTGAAGAAAGCAGCCATTGTGCCCAACCCGTGCCTCTGCGAAGGTCGTCGCACCGTCCGGCACTTCACCCGGACGACACACCCGCGTAACCCGCGCTCACCGCGCAGCACAGGAAGAACTCTGCACACGTGCACACTCCCGCGACTCTGGTACGTGGCGGCACCAGCAAGTGCTGGCTGTTCAGCCAGGTTCACGTCCCCACCGACCGCACCGCCCTGGAACAGATCCTGGTGGGCGCCTACGGTTCCGCCGACCCGGTCGAACTGGACGGTGTGGGCGGAGCCACCCCGACCACCTCCAAGGCGGCGGTCGTCTCCGTGTCCCCCGCTGACGGGATCGACGTCGACTACCTCTTCGCGCAGGTCGGCATCGGCACCGGCACCGTGGAGTGGGGCAGCAACTGCGGCAACTGCGCGACGGGTGTCGCCCTGTACGCGGTCGCCAAGGGGCTGGTGCCCCTCTCCGGCGACCGGACACGTGTCGTCATGCGCAACACCAACACCGGCGCCGTGCTCGAAGGCATCGTGGACACCACCGGCGGCCGGGTCAGGGAGTTCGGCGAACAGACGGTGCCCGGCACCCGGGCCGGTGGCGTCGCGGTCGGCCTCACCTTCCTGCGGCCTGCCGGACGCTCGACGGGTGCCCTCCTGCCCACCGGCTCGGCGGCCCAGTACCTGACGGTGGACGGCATCGCGGGCGCCACCATGGGCGCCACCCCCGCCCCACGGGTCAGCATGGTCGACGCGGGCGCACCCGTCGTCCTCGTCGACGCCGAACGGGCCGGACGCACCGGGGCCGAGACCCTTGAGCAGGTGCGCGATGACGTGCCGTGGCTGCGCGCCGTGCGGCACACCGCCGCACCCCTGATGGGTCTCGTCACGCCGGGCGGGGAGCCGGGTGACGCGGTCCCGAAGGTCGGCCTGGTGGGCCGTCCAGCGCCCTACGTCACCACGCTCGGGGAACACGTCCGCGCGCGGGACTACGACCTCTCGGTGCGCATGCTCTCGATGAACTCCCCGCATCCTGTCATCGGTCTCACCTCCGCCGTCGCCGTGTCCGCCGCGGCCCGTATCGACGGTTCCGTGGTCGCCGACGCCGCCACCGCCACCGCGCACGGCGGCGAGCACGACGACGAGCACGGTGAAGAGTGGCTGCGCATCGGCACCCCCGCGGGTGTCGTCGCGGTCCGCTGCACGGGCGGCACCCCGCACCACCCCGAGCGGGTCACCGTCCAGCGCGCGGCACGCATCCTCGCCGACGCCCGCATCTACGTACCCGAACACGGAGCGGTCACCGCCGCCTGACCCCGTCCCGGCCCCGTCCCGCCTCTGTGCCGACGAGGCACCCCCGCCCGCTCCCTTCCGCTCCGAGGACAATGATGTCTGCTGAAGTGATCTCCATAGGCGCACTGCTCGTGATGTTCGTCGTCGGCACCGTGTTGCCGATCAACCTCGGCATTCTCGCGTTCGTCGCCACCTTCGCCGTCGGTACCGCCTCCCTGGGCCTCACCGAGGACGAGATCTTCGAGGGTTTCCCCGCCGACCTCTTCGTCACCATCGTCGGCGTCACCTATCTGTTCTCCATCGCGCGGCGCAACGGCACCATCGATCTGCTCGTCGCGGCGGGGGTCCGGCTGGTGGGTGGCAGGATCGCCCTGCTGCCCTGGGTGCTGTTCCTCGTCGCGGCCCTGCTGACGGCCTTCGGCACCTTCACCCCCGCCGCCGTGGCCATCCTCGTGCCGATCGGCATGAACTTCGCCCACCGCTACGGCATCAACCCGCTCGTGACCGGGATGATGGTGATCAGCGGGGCCCACGCGGGCGCGTTCTCGCCCATCGCCGTCTCGGGCGCGCTCGTCCTCGGCATGGTCGACGACTCCCAGCTCCACGTGGCACCCGTGACCCTGTTCGCCGCCAGCTTCGCGATCAACTTCGCGCTGTCGCTGCTGACGTTCCTGCTGCTGCGCAACCGGCCCGCGCCCCTGGCCGAGGCGTCCGCCGAGCAGTCCGAAGCGAGCGCCCCCGAATCCACCGGCGCCCCCGACTGGCGCCAGTGGCTCACCCTCGCCTGCCTCGTGGCCCTCGTCGTCGGCGCGCTCGCCTTCCAGTTGGAGATCGGGTTCCTCGCGCTCGGCGCCGGTGCGCTGCTCGCCCTCGTCGACATGAAGCGCCAGGAGAAGGCGGTCGAGGGCATCAGCTGGTCCACGATGCTGCTGGTCGCGGGCATGATGACGTACATCGCGATGCTGGAGAAGGCCGGGGTGATCGAGGAGATCTCGGAGCACGCGGCCAGGATCGGGGTTCCCGTGGTGGTGGCCCTGCTGCTCTGCTTCACCGTCGCGGTCACCTCGGCGTTCGCCTCGTCCACCGCGATCCTCACCGCCATCATCCCGATCGCGGTGCCCCTGCTCATCTCCAGCAACCTCAGCGCGGCGGGGCTCGTCGCCGCGCTGGCGGTGTGCGCGACGATCGTGGACACCTCCCCGTTCTCCACCAACGGTGCCCTCGTCCTGAGCAACGCCCGCGGTGTCGACAGCCGCCGCTTCTACCGGCAGGTCATCAGCTATACGGGCGGCATCGTCACCCTCGGCCCGGTCGTGGCCTGGGGCGCGCTGGTGCTCCCCTGGTCATGACCGGGCCCGAGTGGTCAAGGCACAGAAAGCGCCGCTGAGATCAATCTTGCTCGCGTCCGCCTGCCGCGAGGGCGCTTCGGGCAGGCGGAACGTCGGCTACCGGTGCGCGGCCAGGAACGGCAGGACCGCGTCGGCCATCTCGTCGGGCACCTCCTCCGCGAGGTCGTGGCCCGCGTCGAAGACGTGTCCGGTGACGTCGTGGGCCACGAGCCGCGCCTGCTCCGCGTTGCGTTCGCCGATGAAGGCGGAGCCCCCGAGCGCCAGGACGGGGATGTCCAGCTTCTTGCGGGCGGCCTGCCGGTTCTGTTCGGCGTCGGTGAGCATCGCCCGGTAGACGGCGAGCATCGCGCGGATGCCGCCGGGCATGGAGTAGCAGCGCACGTACTCCTCAATGGCGTCGGGGGTGGCGGTGTCGGGGCGGCTGCGCTCGTTCTTGATCATGTAGGTGATCAGTTCGCGTTCGTGCCCGGCGATCAGCATCTCCGGGACGTCGGGCTGGAAGTAGAAGCCCAGGTGCCACAGATGCATGCCGGTGGAGACGTTCTCGGAGGTGAGGGCGGTGTGGTCCTCGAAGCCGAAGCCGGGGAACAGGGCTTCGGTGAAGACCAGGGAGGTGGCGTGGTCGCGGTGGCGGGCGGCGAGCTGGTAGCCGATCACCGCACCCCAGTCCTCGCCGATCACGGCGTAGGTCTCGTGCCCGAGGCGTGTCATCAGCTCGGCGATGTCGTCGCTCATCGTCGCGGAGTCGTAGCCGTCCGCCGGCCGCGCCGAGTCGCCGAGACCGCGCAGGTCCGGCACGACGACGGTGTAGTGGGGCGTCAGCTTCGGGACGAGGTGGCGCCAGTGGTAGCCGGTCTTGGGCACGCCGTGCAGCAGCACCACCGCGGGGCCGGACCCGCCCGTCCGGTAGTGCAGGCTCGTTCCGTTGACAGCGGCACGGCCTGTACGCAGGGGCATTTCGGTGTGGTCGTACATCATGACGGGGCACTCCATTTCTTTATCGAACGTTACAGATTCGGGGCATGAGAAACGCCGTCGACCCAGGACCGCGAGGACCCCTCAGTCGAGAGCGGTCAACGCGACCCCCACGAGGGGTTCGAGGGCGGGCAGGTCCGGCGTGACCTTGGAGGAGACGAGCAGCCCGTTGAGGAAGGTGACCAGGAACGCGGCGACCGTGTGCGGGTCGTGCCGCGCCGCGATCTCGCCCCGGTCCATCGCGGCCCGCAGCACCTCGGTCAACGCCTCCCTGGTGGCGTCCTGCATATCGCGCACGGTGCGCAGGGTCGCCGCATCCTCGGGCAGCCGCTCGCAGACGGCGTTGACCGCCAGGCAGCCCTGACCGCCGCGCTCGACGGCGATGCGGATCCGCTCCGTCAGCAGCGTACGGATCGCCGAGCGGGCGTCCGCCCCCTCCTCCAGGCCGCGCAGCGCTGATGCCGCGAGGGTGGTGCGGTAGTGCTCCAGCGCGGCCCGGTACAGGCCGTCCTTGCCGCCGAACGCGGCATACAGGGAGCCCTGCCCGATCCCCAGATGCTGGGTCAGATCGCGCACCGAGGTCGCCTCGTAGCCGCGCGTCCAGAACAGCTCCATGGCGCGGCTCACCGCCGCCTCGGTGTCAAACTCACGCGTCCTCGCCATGCGCTCACCGTAGACTATCTGGAACGTACGATCAAGAAAGAGATGCTCTTGTGCGTGCCCTCCTCATGTCCGCGCTCGGTGTTTCCGAACTTGCTGTTTCCGAAAAAGCCAGGGCCTCCTCCGGAGGGAACGCGACGAACGCCGCCGCGAGCGCTATCTCGTGGACGACGACATCTGGTACCAGTCGATGATCGCCACCGTCCGGGACAACGCCAAGATCTCCGAGACCGCCCGGCAGGGTGTCGTCATCCTCGGCCCCGACACTCCTGCCGGCGTCCGCCTGGAGAACATCGCCCGCTTCGTCGACTTCATAGGCGAGAGCATCGCCCCCGCCGCCGAGGAGGCCCGCGAGATCTTCTCCACGCGGCCCGAACCGGCCTCGGGCGACACGGCCACGCCACGCCCGGAGCGCGAATAGCCGCACGCGACGTCCGGAGCGCGAACAGGCGGCCGTCCCCCCACGCCCCCGTACCGCCGGATTAGCGGGCGCCCGCGTATTCGGGGAGGCCGAGCGCCGTGGTGGCCGCCTGCCGGTGGTCGTCCAACACACCGGAGGGATTCCGCAGGGCCTCGTCACGCAGAGCCAGTTCCTCGGCGGTGGAGGGCAGGAGGTGGGCGCCCCCGTCGGTGGCGAGCGCCTGGTTCAGCTCCACGAACCCCCGCGTCCGCTCCTCGTAGGCCGCGAAGGCCGCCGAGTGACCGTCATGGGAGGCCAGTTCACCGGCGAGGACATAGGCGCCGACCAGCGCGAGGCTCGACCCCTGCCCCGAGAGGAACGACGGGGCGTGCGCCGCGTCACCGACGAGCGCGACGCGCCCAGCGGACCAGCCGGGCATGCGTATCTGGCTGACGACGTCGAAGAACAGGTCATCGGCAGCACGCATGGCGGCCACCATGCGCGGGATCTCCCACGCGTCCTCGGCGAAGACCGACGCGACGAGGTCCCGCTGCGCCGCAGGCTCGCGGAAGGCGTCGAGGGGCGGCTCGGCGCGGGCGAAGTCGAGGAAGGCGTGCACCTCGTCGCTCTCGCCGACGGCGTAGAGGATCGCGGCCCTGCCGGGGACGTTCCACACCAGGGCCTCGTGCGCGAGCCCGAAGTGGTTGGGCATCGTGAACCCGGCGAAGCAGCTTCCGAGGTAGCGGTGGTACCGCTCCTCGGGGCCGAAGACCAGGCCCCTGGTGCGGGAGTGGAGCCCGTCGGCACCGATGACCAGGTCGAAGGTGCGCCGCTCACCGCCCTGGAACGTCACGTCCACACCGGCCTCGTGGTCCTGGAGGGTGTCGATGGAATCGCCGAAGAGGAACTCGACGTCATGGCGTACGGCTCCGTAGAGCGCGTCGGCGAGATCCCCCCGGCGCACTTCGATGTCCCGCCCCTCGACGCCACCGGTGATGTCCTCGGGCTTGACGGAGGCCACCGGGCCGCCGTCAGGCCCGAGGAAGGTGATCTTGCGGCTGTCGACATGCGCGTCCTGGAGCCGGGGCAGCAGGCCCATGCGCGTGACCACGTCCAGCGCGGTGCCGCGGACGTCGATGGGATAGCCGCCCGCGCGTACCGCGTCGGCCTTCTCCACGACGGTGACCTCGAAGCCGTACCGGTGGAGCCAGTAGGCGAGCGCGGGCCCGGCGATGCTGGCGCCGGAGATCAGGACGGTGCGTCCTCGCTTGGTGCTCATGACCGCTCCTTCCCTGGTCAGGGCGGCGACCCCAACCAGATACGTAATTTAGGTATCTTTGTTGCAGGCGTGACGAGCCCAGGCGTGATGGAGCATGGACGTCCGCACCCGACGAGAACAACTATATACCTAACTTAGGTATCCAACGAGGAGCGAGATGGATTCGCAGCAGCCGGACGACACGGCCGCCGCCGCGCAGGACCCCGCACGGGACGCCGCGCGCGAAGAGCGCGAGGGTGGGGACGAGGGAGGGGGCAAGGCGGATGTCCTGGCCGTGCTCCCCCGGCTGACGCAGGTCAGCAACGTGCTCAACCGCGGCCGGCTGCTCGAACGCGCCATGGAGACCGCCGCGATCCACGTGGACCGTCCGGCGATGTCGGTGCTCCTCTCGCTGCACATGGCAAACGGGCCGCTGCGGGTCGGCGAGATCGCCGAGCGGATGAATGTCGTGGGCCCGCACATCACCCGTCAGGTCAACGAGCTTGAGCGGCGTGGACTGGTCGTACGGGTCACCGATCCGCACGACCAGCGGGCCCGTCTCATCGAGGCGACCCCGGAGGGCGCGGCAGCGGCCGACCGCTATATGAGCACCGTCATCGGATGGTTCACCGACGCCCTCGCGGACTGGCCCCAGCAGGACCGCCGGGACTTCGGCCGCCTCCTCGGCCGCTTCGCCGACGACCTCACGGCACACCTCGCGGCCCTCGACGAGCAGTCGGCCTCCGGCTGAGAGCCCGGCCGACTCCGGCCCCTGCGGTCCCTACGGCCGAGCCTGGCCCCTGCCCGTCAGCCGACGCGCCGGACCGGCTCCGCTCCGGTCCGGGTCAGAAAGTCGGTGAGCGCTTCCGCGAGGCGTTCGGGCTGGTCCTCGGGGACGAGGGTGGACGAGTCGCTGATCTCGACCAGCCGGCCCCGTGGGTACAGCTCGGCCAGCCGGGGCCCATGCTCCCGGGGCATCAGCCTGTCCTCGGTGGCCCAGACGACCAGCACCGGACGGTCGAACTCGCGCAGCCGCTCGCTCCAGGCCAGCAGGGTGCGGCGGTCGGGCGCGGAGACGGCGAACTTGGCGAAGTCCCGGCGAATGGCCTTGCTGCGGCTCGCGGGAGCGAACCAGTCGTCCATGATCTCGTCGGGGATCCCGCGCAGGCTCATCCCGCCGTATCCGTTGCGGTTGTTCCGGAACCACGGGACACGCATGAGCCCCGTCAGCAGCCGGACGGCGCCGGGAACCCTGCATATCAGAGCCATCGCCTTCGCCGGTCCCGGAGGGAAGTTGTCGAACGCCTCGCAGGCCACCAGCACCAGCCGGGCGACCCGCTGGGCCTTCCCTTCCGACACCAGGAACTGGCCGCCGCCCCAGTCGTTGAGGACGAGGGTCACGTCCCGCAGGCCCAGGTGCTCGATGAACTCGCCCAGGAGCAGCGCGACACCGCGCTGGGAGAGGTCGGCGTCCGGGTGCATCGGCCGACGGTGGCCGCCCAGGGGCAATGTGGGCAGCACGCAGCGGTACCCGTCCAGCAGGGGGACCACCTTGCGCCACTGCGTCTCGTTCATCGGCATACCGTGGCCGAACACCAGCACCGGCCCGTCACCACCGGTGTCCTGATAGCTGATCGGTCCTGCGGAGAGTTCGACCTCCGGCATGGCACCACCCTTTCCCTCAGCGCAAGGATGTCAGGTAGTCGCGAAGGGCGCGGTGGGTTTGTTCGGAACTCCAGATCTCCAGCACGCGGGGGTCTTCCGACGGCCGGGCGGCGTCGATGCGTTCGCGCGCCGGCCGGTGGAGCTGCCGCTTGGAGAAGGCGTACACCTCGGGCGGGACGGCGCACAGTCCGTCGGCGCGGCGCAGTGCCGTCGCGAGCAGTTCGCCGGGCCCGACGACCTCGTGGACCAGGCCGATCGCGGCGGCCGGGCGGGGCGCCAGCCGGCCGGCGCCGAGCACCATCGTGTCCAGTGCCGGGCCGACGGCGTGGCGCATGATCTCCAGGGGCACCGTGGGGAACGGCACGCCCGCGGCCAGCTCGGAGAGCCCGATGGTGCCGTCCGACATCAGCCGGGTGTCGCACGCCGCTGCCAGCACGCACCCGCCGGCCAGGGCGTGGCCGTTGACGGCGGCGACGACCGGCCTGGGGTGCCCGAACAGGGTGAGCATCGCGTGGCTCAGGGCCGGGAGGAACTCCTCGACGTACCGGGGTCCTCCGGCGACGATCCGCTTGAGGTCCACGCCCGCGGAGAAGGAGTGCCCGCTGCCTGTCAGCACGACGGCGCGGGCTTCGGCCACGGCCGACAGTGCGTCGGGGAGGGCGAGAAGCAGCTCCAGGTCCAGCGCGTTCACCGGTCCGTGACGCATCGTCAGGACGGCGACGCCGTCGCGCTCGGATGTCTCCATCACACGGTCATGCTGGCGCGTGCGAGGGCGGCACGCCAGGGAGGTTTCAGGTCACCGCGACGGGCCGGGCACACCAGCCACGCGGCGGAGGTGGCGGAGGTGGCGGCCGGTCAGTCCTCGTAGCCGTCGAGGTCGGTGAGCAGGATCTTCGAGACCGTGTACGTGCCCTGTCCCGCGGCCACGAGTTTGCCGCTCTCGGAGTAGACGTTGCTGCGCGTGACGTAGAGCGTCTTCCCCGCGGTCACCACCTCGCCGATGGCGTGAATCCCCTCTTTCCGCACCGGCCGGATGAGGTTGATGTGATAGTCGACGGTGAGGACGCTGTACGTCTCCTCCATCGAGTTGGCCGCCATGAATCCGGCGGTGTCGCCGACCTCGAACAGCATGGCCGCGTGGGTGAAGTCCGCGTTCTGGGTGAGGTCGGGATGGAAGGGGATGCCCACCCGTGCGACCCCGGCCTTCTCGATCGTGATCTCCTTGTCCAGGAACCGGGAGATCTTGCAGTTCATGCAGCAGCGCGTCAGCTTCTCGAAGTGCGTCGACGAAGAGCCCATGACAGTGCTCCTTCTCAGTGCTTCTCGGTGCGGTGGCACGGCTGTGTGCGGTGGGTGGCACGGCTATCAGCGCGACACGACCAGGCTGGCGTTGATCCCGCCGAAGCCGCACGCGTTGACCAGGCATCGGCGCACCTCGGTCACTCTAGCTTCGCGGACGATATCGACGCCGGTGAACGACGGATCGGTGTGCCCGAGTTTCAGGGTGGGCGGCACGGTGTGGTGGCGGATCGCCATGAGTGCCCCGGCGAGGTTCAGCGGGCCGTTCGCGGCGAAGGCGTGGCCCACGTGTCCCTTGATCGAGGTGACGGGTGGCTTGCGGCGTGCGTCCGACGCCACCGTGCGCACCGCCTCGATCTCGGCGGCGTCGCCCTGGACCATGCCCGATGCCTGCGCGAAGACGCAGTCGATCGCGTCCGGTGCCACCGCGGCGTCGGCGAGGGCACCGCGCATGCACCGCGCGGCGTGGTGGGCCGAGATGCCCGCGATGCCGTCGGATCCGCTGTTCGTGGCGAAGCCCGTCAGCTCACCGTGCACCACGGCGCCGCGTGCCTCGGCGTGGTCCCTGTCCTCCAGTACGAAGACGGCGGCGGCCTCGCCGACGACCATGCCGTCCCGCTCGCGGTCGAACGGGCGGGGTGTGTCCGCCGGGTCGTCGCGGCGGCTGAGCACCTTCATGGCCTCAAAACCGGAGTAGGTGATCGGGGTCGTCACGGCCTCGGCTCCCCCGGCCAGCGCCCAGGCGCGGTCGCCCGACCGGATCGCGCGCATCGCGTGCCCCAGCGCCTGGCAGCCGCTCGCGCAGGCGCCGGCGATCGTCGTCTGCTCGTCCTCGATGCCGTGGCGCAGCGCGATCGCGCTCGCCGCCATGTTCGGGAGGAGGGAGGGGATCAGGAACGGGCTGGTCCGCCGCACGCCCCGCTGTTCCTGCCGCAGCACTCCGGCCTCGATGCTGGGCAGGCCGCCCATCGCCACCCCGAGGAAGACGGCCCCGCCCGGCGGGCAGCCCGGCGGCGGTGGCGACGGAGCTGAAGGAACGGATGGAACGGACGGAACAGACGCCGGGGCCCCGTCCTCGCCCGCGCTGTTCTCCGGCGACGCGACAAGCCCGCTGTCCTCCAGCGCCCGGCCCGCGGCGAACAGCGCGTAGCGCACGAACGCGCTCATCCGCTTGATCTCGAACTGGAGCGGACCGGGCCCGAACGTGACCACCGCGTCGTCGATCTGTCCCGCGTACCGGCTGCGGAAGCGGCCGGGGTCGAAGCGCGTCAGCGGCACGATTCCCGAGCGCCCGGTGACGAGGCCGTGCCACAGTTCGTCGGCCGTCGCGCCGAGGGGGCAGACCACCCCCATTCCGGTCACCACCACACTGCGTCTCCGCATGACCGGGGCCGCTTCAGACCGGCTGCTGCTCCGTGTCCTGGAGATCTCGTACGTAGTCCACGAGGTCCTGCATCGTCTCCATCCGGCCAACCGCCGACTCCTCGAATTCCAGCTCGAAGCAGTCCTCCAGATAGAGCAGCAGCTCGACCATCTTGAGGCTGCTCATCCCCTCGATGGAGGTGGCGAGGTGCGAGTGCGGAGTGAGGTGGGAGACGTCGGCCTCGACGAACTCACCGATGTGTTTGACGAGCCTCTCGAACAGCTCCTGGTCCCGGTTCTGGTCCGGCATCGTGTGCCCCTCTCGCTCGGTGGTCCTCGGTCGCTCGGTCGTCTTCGATCAGCTTCCGGCACAGATGCCGCTGGATCTTGCCGCTGGTGGTACGGGGGAGGTCGGCGCGCCTGACCCAGTGGTAGGCGACTCCGCCGATCCCGAAGACCTCCGCGAGCGCGTCGCTCACCCGCGCGGTGATGTCCCGCCGGTCGCGTCCGTCGGCGAGCCGTTCGTCGAGCAGGAGGTGGAGCTGCTCGGTGCGCAGCATCGGATCGGGCAGGCCCACGGCCACGACGGCCGGGGTGCGCGGGCTCCGGGTGACGGCCTCGACGAACGTCTCGATCTGGTTGGGGACGTAGTTGCGCCCGGCGATGATGACGAGGTCCTTGCGGCGGCCGGTGACGTACAGCTCTCCCCCGACCTGATAGCCGAGGTCGCCCGTGCGCAGAAAGCCGTCCTCGCGCTTGAGCGGGTCCCCGGACTCCTCCGCGGCGTCCACCGTGACGCCCGACGCGAGGTCCGACGCGAGGTCCGACGCGTCCGGCTCCGGGAGGTAGCCGTCGATCACACTGGGCCCCGCCACCTCTATCTCCCCGATCGTACGGTCGGGCAGCGGCGCGCCGTCCGCGTCGACCACCCGCAGGGTGTGGTCCGGCAGCACCCGGCCCACACACATGGCGCCCGTGGTGCGCGGGTCGTCCGCCGGGCGCGGCACGGCGCGTCCCCTCGCGGCGAGCGCCTCCGCGTCGACCCGGTCGACGGAGTACGGCCGCCCGACGTCGGAGATGGTAACGGCGAGTGTCGACTCGGCCAGCCCGTACACGGGGCACAGTGTCGTCCCGGACAGGCCGAAGGGCGCGAACGTCTCCTGGAAGTCGCGCATCGTGCTCTCGGGCACGGGTTCCGCGCCGCAGAGGGCGACGCGCCAGGCCGACAGGTCGAGGTCGTCCGGCGGGCGCCGCTTCGCGACACGCACACACATGTGGAACGCGGAGCTGGGAGCGGGCGACAGTGTGCCGCCGTAGTAGCTGATCCAGCGCAGCCACGACAGCGGGTTCCGCAGGAAGTTCACGGGGTCCGAGAGCACCATCGGGATGCGGGCGCGGAGCGCGTACGAGATCCCGATGAGGCCCATGTCGTGGAACAGGGGGAGCCAGCTCACCAGGGTGTCCTCGGGTCTCCCCCGGATCGCCTCGGCGATGGAGCGGACGTTGGCGGTGATGTTGCCGTGCCGGATCATGGCGAGTTTCGGTGTGCCCGTCGAACCGGAGGTCGCCTGGAGATGGGCGGGCGACGCGGCCGTCGCACGCGGTGAGTCCAGCGAGGCGAGCGGCGGGTCGGGCGCGGGGAATGCCGCGCGCAATGTGTCCGGGGTGAGCACCGGGGTCGTCAGGAGCGGCTGGAGTTCCTTCTCCCACTCCGGGGAGGTGATGACGTGGCCCGCGCGCGCGTGTTCAGCGAGCCCTCGGAGGTGGGCCGCGTAGTGCGCGGTACGGCCGTCCATCGGCTCCGGTACGACGACGGGCACCACCCCGGCGTAGAGGCAGCCGAGGTAGACGGCGAGGAAGTCGCGTGAGGTGGGCAGGACGAGGATGACACGGTCCGCGGCACCGATACGGTGTGCCGCGAGACCGGCGACGGCCTGTCCGACGAGGCGTTGCACGTCCGCGTAACTGAGGGCGAACTCCTCCTCGGACCTCTCGATCACGCGAAAGGCCGGCCGGTCGGGCGTGTGCCGCGCGCTGTCGAGCAGAGCGTCGATGACGGTCTCAGCGCGAGGCGCCTGGGTCATCGGGCGTACCCCTTCACGAACTCCAGGTCGGAGCGCTTGGAGGACCGGGCCAGCCAGTCGCGCAACGCGCCGTGGCGTGCGTCGAAGTCGGCCTTCAGCAGCGGCTCCTTGAGGGTTCCGGAAGCGGTGTAGTAAGGCTTTTCCAGTTCCTCCAGGAAACGGATGTGCTGCTCCATACCGGCCCGTCCGCGTTCGACGCTGCGCGCGTACGACTTGAGCCGGGCCCGGCGCTGTGGCCGCCGTTCGATCTCGAAGGCCCGCTGGAAGAAGATGGTGTAGCTGTCGAGGATTCCGCGCTGTAGTTCGCTGGGGCGCATTTCGCGCGGGAAGATGCCCACGAACGAATAGTGCTGGTAGGTGGGCACTTCCATGATGATCCGGTGGTCCTCGACGTCCTGTCGGGCGCCGTAGAGAAGGTCCTGGAAGGGGTATTCCGCGAGGCATACGAAGACCGGGTGCATGATGCGTGCTTCGGCGCACCACCGGGCCGTCGCCTCGATGGCCGGGCGGTCCTGGACGTCGAGTCCGAAGATAATGGCGGAGTGAATGGCGATGTCGTTCTCGGCGAAGCGCAGCAGCCGCCGGGTCTGTTCCGAGGGATCGACGCGCTTGTTGAACGCCTGGAGGACGCTCGGGTCCTCCGACTCGACTCCGAGGCAGTATTCCTCGAATCCCGAGCGCTTGAGATCGAGCACCAGGTCCATGTCGTCGGCGTGGCTTACGCGGCTCATCGCGATGAACTTGTAGTCGCGGTCGCGGAAGGTCGCGGCGATCTCACGGCAGTAGTCCTTGCGCGTCGTGAAGTTGAGATCCGTGACGTAGAACCGGTTGCATCCGGTCTGCTCGTAGAGGGCGTCCAGTTCGCCGCGTACGTCTTCCGCCGTCTTGGTGCGGAACCGTCGTCCGAGCAGCCGGATGGCGTAGCAGAAGGAGCAGGCGAACGGGCAGCCGCGCGACATGGAGACCGTCGCCCAGTGGAGTTTCGGGGCCCGCGCGAGGAATTTCGGATTGATCGCGTTGAGGATGTTGCCGTAGCGGGCGATCTGGTTCAGCTTCAGTTCGCCGTCGGCGTCGATATAGGCCAGGTTGTCGACCTCGGTGACGGGTTCGCCGGACTCCAGTGCCCTGATGAGCTGGACGGAGGGGATCTCTCCCTCGGCTATCACCGCGTAGTCGGCGTAGCGCAGCGCCTCGTAGGGCGCGAACGCGGCGTGGGGCCCGCCCATGATGACGACGCAGCCCGGCCGCTTGGCGCGCTGGATGAGTTCCAGTGCCGAGATGTTGGACCAGAAGTGGGTGGCGAGCGCCGAGATCAGGATGTAGTCGTATTCGGCGAGAGGGAAGTCCTCGGGCTTCTCGCCCCAGAACATCTGGCACATCTCGACGCGCGCGTCCGGATACTCCTGCTGGATGAACGAGGCGACGTAGTAGATGCCGTCGTTGTAGGTGGTCGCAAGCGTCGACGCATCGGGGTAGGCATCGTGGAACCCGAGCTGGACGCAGAGAATGTTGAGGCTCTTCATGAGCGTACTCCTCCTCCCGGCCGGCTCTCCTATGCGATGTGCCGGTGCGCGAGCTGCTTGCGCACCTTCTCCTTCATCTCCTGCTTGAGCCTGGCGGCGATGCGGGTGGGGTCGTTGACCCTGCGCTGGGCCCATGCGAGCAGGTCACGTGCCTCGCTGCGGTTCATCTTCGGGTGTTTCCACACCAGGTTGTAGAGGTCGTGCTTGCTCAGATCCGGCTCGTCGATCATGTGCTCCATCTGCCGGTAGAGACGGGTGCCGTGGAACGGCGTCAGCAGTGTGAGCTGGCAGGCGAACAGCCCCTCCTCGTTGAGCTGCTCGATGTCGAACTGCATGTCCTCGATGCTGTCCTCGGCGAATCCGACCATGAACGTGCCGAGCGCCCGGCGCCCGTTGCTGAGCAGTTCACGCACGGTCTGGCGGACGTTGTAGACGTCGTCGCGCTTTTTCACGTCGGCGACGTTCTTGTCGCGGTAGGACTCGATGCCGACGATCGCGCCGTCCATGTAGCGGTCGGTCAGCTCGGGAATGCGGCCTCGTATCAGATCGGCGCGCGTCAGACAGATCCATGGCAGTTCGCGCTCGGCCAGGGCGTCCACGACCTGTTCGGCCAGGTGGTTGGTGAGGAAGAAGCTCTCGTCGTAGATGATGACGTGGGCGACTTGTGCCTCCCTGTACGCGTCGAGCGCCGCGTACATGTCCTCCATGAAGATGGCTTCTTCTTTGGGGTTGAAGATCGGCGTCGAGCAGAAGGTGCAGCCGATGTTGCAGCCACGCTTGGAGTAGAGATATCCGACGGGGGAGCTGAGCCCGCGGAATCCGCTCTCGCCCAGCATCGCCGGGTGCCGCACCCGGGGAAGCGGCTCGCCGTAGACGTACTGATGGAGCGGGAACTCCCCCGCACCCTTCACCAGTCTGGTGAAGTAGCGGTCGATACCGGGTGAGAGGACGCCGTAGTTGCCACCCCAGATCTCGGGCACTCCGGCCTCGCGCGCGGCCTCGGCCATCTCGATCGCGACGGGCGTGGACCAGGTGTAGAAGCTGACGCCCACCATGTCCCACTTCTCGGAATTCAGCGCGGCGTGGTATTCCTGCCACGTCGGATATTCGAGGATCTCGACGTCAGGGACGTTGTACTTGAGGAAGCGGAGACCGGTCGGCGGGCAGGTCACGGACAGCCGGTCCTCGATGTCCACGGCACACGTCCACGCCATGTACGTATCGGTCCGGTCGTACCAGTTTCCGCCGATCCCGTTCGGCTCGACCAGCGCCTCTTTGGGGGCCGTGGTGAGGAGCACCTTCCGCATTTCCGTACCCTTCGCTCGACGGTGTCGTTCGGTGAACATTCACACCGCGCAGCCGCGCGTCGATCTTTAATGCGCAGTCGATCATTAATGCGAACCTGGGCGCGTTTTGGCTCTGGTCGTGCTCCATCGCGAACCCTAGAAGGGCCTCAACTTTTACGTCAACCCGCGAGTTGTGTTCCGATTATGGAGATCAACGCATTCACGCCACCTGATCGTTTATGACGGCATAAAAAGCGTGCCGCTGCGGGAGCCCTCTCCAGGCACGAATGCGCTGACCGGCGGGGACGGGCTCCCCCACCGGTCAGCGCGGCCGTACGTGTCAGGCGGTGGCGCAGGCGGTGCCGTTGAGGCGGAAATTCGACGGGGTGGAGTTGGCGCTGCTCTTGGTCGCCGTGAAGCCGATGGTCACCGAACCACCGGCCGGGAGGGAGGCGGTGTAGGGCGCGGAGGCGACACTCACCGCGGCGCCCTCCTGGGTGGCGGTGCCGCCCCACATGTTGCTGACGGTCTGCCCGTCGGCGAAGGAGAAGCCCAGCGTCCAGCCGTTCAGCGCGGTGGTGCCGGTGTTGCGGACGGAGAGTTCGCCCTGGAAGCCGCCGGGCCACTCGTGGACGACGCGGTATCCGACGGAGCAGGAGACACCGGGTGTGCCGCCGTCCTCGTCGGTGGTGACACTCACCGTGGCAGAGCGTGGCGAGCGGTTCCCGGCCGCGTCGCGCGCGTAGACGGCGAAGGTGTACCGCGTCTCGGCGGCGAGACCGGTCACGGTGACCGTGGTGGTGGCGGACGAGGCCACCGTCGTCTCGGAGTCTCCGCCGACGCGGACGACGTCGTAGCCGGTGACACCCACGTTGTCCGTGGCGGACGGCCAGGAGAGAGTGGCGGAGGTGGCTGTCACGACGGAGGCGGTCGGGGTGCCGGGCGCTGTCGGTGCCTGGGTGTCGCCGGTGCCACCGCCGAAGACGGTGGCTTCCTTCGACGTCTGCGCGATGCCGTCGACACCGTGGAAGATGCGCTGGCCCCACGAACTGAGCCGGCCGGGGTCGAAGTCGATCGCCAGGTCGAGGATCGGGTCGGTGTTGCCGCTCCAGGACCAGGCCAGATAGCCGAGCCTGAGCTGCTGCGCGGCGGCCATCATGGTGTCCTCGTCCGGGTCGCCGTACTGGTCTGGCGGGCCCCCGAACTCCCCGATGAGCAGGGGCAGTCCGGCGTCGACGAAGGCGTTGAGATAGTCGGTGACCTTCTCCGCGGTGTTGTAGACGCTGTACATGTGGATCGAGAAGATCAGGTTGCCTGTGGGGTCGGCGTCGTAGACGGACTGGGCGTTGGCGCGCATGACGCCCTGCCAGTCCTGGCCCCAGTTGGGTGCGTCCACCATGATGGTGTGCTCGTACCCGGCGTTGCGCAGCTTCTGCACGGCGGCGATGGTGGGTGCGGTCCATCCGGCGGGGTCGGTGTTGCCCCAGGGCTCGTTGCCGATGTTGATGATGACGTAGTCCTCCTCACCGGCGAGCACCTCCTTCAGGCCGATCCAGTAGTCGGCCGCCTGGTCGAGGGTGGCCGCTGCGGCCTCCTCGCCGTAGCCGGTGGTGTCGTGCACCTCCAGCACGCAGATGAGCCGGTTGGCCTTGCACTGGTCGACGACGTTGGCCACGTCAGCGGCGCTGTTCTCCGACCAGCGGTGGCCGTTGGAGAGAACGACGCGGACGGTGTTGGAGCCCAGCGCCTTCACGTCGGCGAGCGACTGCGTCTCGCTCGGGTACCAGGTGTGGGCGTGGTTGACGCCGCGCATGACGAAGTCGTTGCCGTTGCTCTCGACCAGGCGGCCGTCGCTGATGTGAAGGCCGGCGGCCTGGGCACCGGGCGGCGGTGCCTGCGCGGCGGCCGGGCCGAGGGAGCCGAGTCCGACGAGGACGAGGAGTGCGACCAAGGGGGCCAGCAGGGCGGTGACGGTTCTCTTACGTGTCGTGCTTCTCGCTGTTCTCACTGGGACTCCAAGGAGTGAGCGCCAAGAAAGCTGAGCATCGGAAGGAACAGACATGGGAGCGCTCCCATGAACGCACTGCGACAGGAACACGTCAAGGCATCGCACACGTTCCGTTGCACTTTCGGGCAGTTGCCCCGCTCCCCCGGCGTGCCCGGCTACCACTCGGCGCCGATGCGACGGGACGTAGGATCGTGCACCGGCTTCATGGTCAACCGGAAAGGCGTGATGGGCTCGATGTCCGAATCGCAGGAACTTGCCAATAAATCGGTCCTCAAGGGCGCGATGCTCCTGCGGGAACTCGCTCGGCATGAGTCCGGTGCGACCGTGACGGAACTCGCTGCTGCCGTCGGCCTCTCCCGGCCGACGGCCTTTCGCATCCTGAACAGCCTTGAACAGACGGGGTTCGTCGACCGGAATGATGCGAAATACACGCTCGGCTGGGAGTTTTCCCGCCTCGCACGGCGCGCCGATCCGTACCGGAGCCTTGTGGGCCGTATTCAGCCGATTCTCGAAGAACTCGCGGAATCCGCGAAGGAGACGGTGACCCTCGCCGTTCCCACCCCGGGCGGGGAGCTGGACCTGATCGCGGCGGCCGCCGGTTCTCATGTCGTGGGCGTCTCGGTGAGTTCGCTGATCGGTCAGCAGTGGCCCTTGCACGCCAGCTCCACCGGGAAGATCCTGCTGGCCGATATGAGTTCCGCGAAGCTGCGGGAGAGCCTTCCGGAGAAGCTGGAGAAATTCACCGCCGACACGATCAGCGACCGGAAAACGCTCCTCAAGGAACTGCAAGAGGTCAGAGAACAGGGTTACGCGATCCTGGACAATGAACTGGAGGAGGGGCTGCTGTCGCTGTCCCGTCCGATCCGTGATTCCGCGGGGAGCCTGGTGGCCATCCTCACCGTCGACGCGCCACGGTACCGGTTCGGGAGGGACAGGATTCCCGGGACATTGCAGCAGATGCACGCCACGACGGAAAAGCTCGTGCGGCTCATGTGGCCGGGGTGGGAAGGGCAGCAGGCCGAGGGGTGACATTCCCGGCCGAGGGCTCAGGCCGGGGGCGGGGGCGGGGCCGGGAGCTCAGGCCACGGCCGGGGCACGGTAGCCGCCGAGCCTGCCCCGGTGGAAGACCAGGGGCTCGCCGGGGTTCGTGGCCATGCGCAGGACCCGGGCGACGACGATGACGTGGTCACCGCCGTCGAGTTCCTGCTCCGGACCGCAGTCGATCCAGGCGACGGCGCCGCCGATGCGGGGAGCGCCGTCCGGGGAGGGGTGCCACTCCACTCCGGCGAACTTGTCGCCCGTCCTACGGGACAGGGCCCGGCACACGTGATGCTGGCCCTCGGCCAGGACGCTGGCGCTGAACCGGCCGCCGGTGCGGACCCTGGGCCAGCTGCCGGAGGTGCGGGCGACGCTGAAGGCGACCAGGGGCGGGGCGAGGGAGAGGGACTGGAAGGTCCCCACGATCAGGCCCGCGGGTGCGCCGGTGGACGCTTCGACGCCCGTCACCGCCACCACCCCGGTGGGAAGCTGGGACATGACGTGGCGGAAGTCCGTCTGGTCGATCTGGTGCCCGGTGACGTGCGTGCTCATGGTGGCGGTCCCTCCGGTTCCTGTGTACGGCTCGGGTGCTCGGGTGAGAACGGTGCGTAGCTTCGGGGGAGAACGGTGCGTATCTCGCGTGGCCGGTGCCACGTGGTCAGTGCTTGACGGCGATGTCCCGTGCGACACGCAGGCCGCGTTCGACGGCTCCGTCGATGAAGCCCGCCCACAGGTCGGCGTTGTCGCTGCTGGCGAAGTGCAGGACGCCCTCGGAGCGCTGCATCCCGCGCAGGTAGGAGGTGAGCTGTCCCGGACGGTGGATCATCCAGGTCTCAGCCGAGTGCGGGTCGGCCATCCAGTCGTGTCCGGTGGCCTCCAGCACCTCCAGGTCGTCCCGCCACACCGTCAGTGCCTTCCGCACGGCCTCGGTGTCGTGCGGACCGATGCGCGTGGCGTCCGCGCCGAAGGCGACGAGGACGGCGTCGTGCGTACCCGTGTATTCCGTGCGCACCACCGACAGCGGGTGGTGTGCCGTGGAGTAGGCGAAGAACGGGCGGACCGGCCCGCGCACCCGGATCCAGAGCTTCACGCCCCGCGACGCCGTCTTCTCCCGCGCCGCGGCCCGCTTCTCGTCGCACAGCGGCGGCGAGACGTCGAGGGTGCCGAGGAGGTTCTGCGGGAGGGTGATCACCACGGAGTCGGCGGTGAGCTCCCTGCCGTCGGCGAGCCGTATCCGTGCGCGGTGCGCGTCGTGCTCGATGGCGCGTACGGGCGCGTTCGTACGGATGTCGGCGCGGGCCCCGGCCGCGATCGCCGCGACCAGGGCGCGCGTTCCCGCGCTGAGCCGGAAGACCGCCGACGCCTCGTGCATGAGGTGCCAGTGTCCGGCGGCAGCGGCGGTCCAGCGCAGCGCGCTGGTGAACGCGCCCTCGTGCGGCGGTGCGTTGAAGTGCCCCACCCACGCCGCCTCGTTGGCGTGGTATTCCTCGGCCGGCAGCCGCAGTTCGTCCAGCTTGTCCTGCACGCTCCAGGTGTCGGCTGCCACGAGGTCCGGGTTGCCGGTGGGGTCGTCAGGGCGCGGGATCCAGTCCATCGTGCCCGCGAGCAGTCGGCGCATGCCCGGGTCGACGAGATCCATGAAGTCCTGGAGCGAACCCGACCGCACCTCCTGTCCGGCCAGCCAGTACGCCTCTTCGGGACGGGGGCCACGTGTCACCTTCAGTCCGTACCGCGTGATCTCGGACCAGATGTGCGGCTGGGTCCAGTGCACCCAGGTTCCGCCCATCTCCAGGTCACGGCCGAGGCGGTGGTCGGTCCACACCCGGCCGCCGAGCCGGTCGCGGGCTTCCAGCACCACGACCTCGCGGCCGGTGTTCCCCAGCTCGCGCGCGGCGATCAGCCCGGCCACACCGCCACCGACGATGACGACGTCAGCGTGCTCCGTCATTGCGCTCCTCCCTCTCCCCTGCTCCCTCTCCTGCTCCGGCTCTCCCGCTCTCCCGCTCTCCGGTCAGCGGGACACGGTGACGGGCACCTGGCCGCCCGCGGGGAACGTGTCCGCGCCCAGGTGCGGGGTGTGGGCACTGCGGGCCATGGAGGCGGGGTGGTCGGGCAGTGTGTGGCGTTGCCCGGCACCGTAGAAACTCTCGCGGAGTGTGGCCGCACCCTCGTCGTAGCGCTCGCGTGCCAGCCCCTGACGGCGCAGCTCGGGGAGCGCGAGTTCGATGAAGTCCCGCCAGCCGCCGGGCTTGGTGGCGTAGCTGAGGTTGAAGCCGTCGACGTCGGCCACCTCCCGCCATGTGCGCAGTTCGGCCGCCACCGTTCGCGGTGAGCCGACGATGACCGCGCCCGTGCCACCGATGCCGATGAACTCGGCGATCTGCCGGGCGGTCCAGGTGCGGGACGGGTCGGCCTTCGAGAACATCTCCGCCACCGAGCGCGAGCCCTCCACCTCGGTGTGCTCCAGCGGTGTCTCGGGATCGACGGTGCTCAGGTCGATCCCCGTCCAGCCCGCGAAGCGTGCGAGCGCGCCCTCGTATCCGGCGTGGCGCAGGTGCCGCTCGTACTTCTCCCATGCCTCGGCGTCGGTGGGCGCGACGATGACGGTGATGAGGGCGAGGACGCGCACGCTCCTCGGGTCCCGGCCCGTTCCGCCGACCGCGGTGCGGATCCTGTCGACGTCCCGCCGGGTGAGTTCGGGGGTCATCGTGTTCACGAAGACCGCCTCGGCGTTCCTCGCGGCGAAGGTCCTGCCTCGCGAGGAGGCACCGGCCTGGAAGAGCACGGGGGTGCGCTGGGGCGACGGCTCGCACAGGTGGATGCCGGGGACGTCGAAGTGGGCGCCCTGATGCTGGACGGGGCGGATCCGGCGCGGGTCGAGGTAGGCGCCGGTGCCGCGGTCGCGGAGGACGGCGTCCTCCTGCCACGAGCTCTCCCACAGCTTGTAGCAGACCTCCAGGTACTCGTCCGCCATATCGTAGCGCGCGTCGTGCGGTATCTGTGTGCCGAGTCCGAGGTTGCGCGCTGCCGACTCGTTGTAGGACGTGACGATGTTCCAGCCGACGCGACCGGCCGTCAGATGGTCCAGAGTGCTGAACTTCCGTGCCAGCGCGTAGGGCTGTTCGTACGTCAGGGACGCGGTGACCCCGAAGCCGAGGTGCCGGGTCACGGCGGCCATCGCCGGGACGACCAGGGCGGGTTCGTTGACCGGGAACTGGGCGGCGTCGCGCATCGCGGCGTCGGGGGAACCGCCGTAGACATCGTGATAGCCGACGGTGTCGGCGAAGAAGATGCCGTCGAAGCAGGCTTCTTCCAGCATGCGGGCGGTGTCGGTCCAGTAGGACAGGTCCGTGTAGCGCCACCCCTCGTCGAGTGGGTCGCGCCAGGAACCGGCGGTCAGGTGGGCGGGGGCGCAGATGTCGAAGGCGAAGAACTTCAGTGGCCGGTTGCTCATGCTGCCCTCCAGAGCAGAAGCGGGAGCCGGGAGCCTTCTCGCGGCGACGGAGACCGCGAGGCACTGACGTTCATCATGCGAACGTCACGTTCATATTCAGAGCGGCTGCGCTTCGTGTCAAGAGATGCACGTAGAGCGCTCGCCGAGGCGGAATCCACCTCTTGACACGGCTACGGGCCCGTGCGAACTTCCGTGAAGGGGACGCTGGTTGAACGCGGCGTTCACTTATCCGACGACCGGAGGTGACATGTCCTCAGACAGCGGAACGGGTGCCCCTCACCCGGAGGGGCACCCGTCGCCCGTCACACCCGTCGACGCCCCGGAGCGAGGCGCCGTGTATCAGTGATCGTCCCAGTGTCCGTCGTGACTGGCGTGGCGGTGGCCGTCGTGCACGTAGTCGACGTGGTCACCGTGCGGCACGGCGACGTGTCCGCAGCCCTCGCCGTGCCGGTGCCCGTGGTCGTCGTGGGCCGTGTGTCCGGCGGGCTCGCACTCGTCCACGTGGTCGCCGTGGACACGGTGGAGGTGGCCGTCGTGGGCGTAGTCCACGTGGTCCTGGTGCGGCACGGCGACATGTCCGCAGCCCTCGCCGTGCTGGTGGACGTGGTTCGGGTGGGTGGTGTGTGCAGTGCTCATGGCTCGCTCGTCTCCGGTGGTCCTTCGGCAACCGGCTGTGACCGCGTCGCCGTCCCTCTGCACCCATACTGCTCCCGCACCTCGCCCCGACACACCGTGGCGCCACCGCGCCCCCCACATACGCCCGATCGAGCACCCGTCGAGCACCCTGGGTGACAGCCGGTCGAGTGGCACCCGGCCCTGCGGCGCGAGCCTGGCAGTTTTACCTGTGCCGACGCGGCGAGGCCGGCCGGCTCAGAGGTCCACGACGAGCCTCGGGGACAGTGCGCGGGACACACAGGGGTACATGCGGCCCGTGGGCGCGCCGATGTCGTCGCGGTGCTCGGGCTCGCCGTCGAGGACGGTGACCTCGCAGCTACCGCAGACGCCTTCGCGGCAGCCGGAAGCCACGGGGTGCCCCGCGTGGGACAGCGCGTCGAGCAGCGACTCGTCCGGGGCCACCTGGACCGTCTGCCCGGACCGGGCGCACACCGCTTCGAACGGCGCGTTGGGGGCGAACACCCTGTCCTTCGGGTGGAACCGCTCCGCGTGGAACCGGTCGGCGGGGAACACCTCCTCGGCGGCGGCGAGCATCGGCGCCGGGCCGCAGCAGTAGACCCGGGCACCGGGCGCCAGTGCGGAGGCGAGCGCGGCGAGGTCCGGTCTGCCCTGCTGACGTGTGGCGACGATCCGCACCCGCTCGCCGTAGGTGGAGCGCAGCTCGTCGACGAACGGCATGGTCGCGAGCGACTGCCCCGCGTAGACGAGCGTCGACGGGACGCCGGCACCGGCCGCAGCGCGCAGCATCGGGAGGAGGGGGGTGATGCCGATTCCGCCGGCGAGGAAGAGGTACTCCGGCGCGGGCAGGAGCGGGAAGTGGTTGCGGGGCAGCGACACATCGAGTGTGCGGCCCTGGCGCAGGAAGCGGTGCACGTACTCCGAACCGCCCCGGCTGAGCGGGTCGTACCGTACGGCGACGCGGTAGGACTCGCGGTCCGCCGGGTCTCCGCACAGCGAGTACTGCCGGGTCAGCCAGTTCGGCAGCGCCAGGTCGATATGGGCTCCCGGCTCCCAGGGGGCCAGCGGCCCTCCGGCGCCGCGCAGGACGAGGGAGACGACGTCCTCGGCAACCTGGCCGATGTGGTCGATGAGGGTCTGTTGCATCGGTGCTTCACCTGTGGCCTGGTCAGTAGAGCTTCCGGTAGCCGTCTTCGAGATCACGGTTGATCGCGTCCGGGTCGACGTCGAGCCCGAACTGCGCGGTGAAGATCTCACCGGCCGACGGGAGTTCGTCGGCGAGTGCCTGGCTCGCGGGGTCCCACAGCCGGGAGCGGATGAGCGCGCGGCCACAGTGGAAGTACGCCTCCGCCACCTCGACGACGAGCGCCAGCTCCGGTGCCTTGGCCTCGGTCCGCATCCGGGCGAGGACATCGGGTTCGTCGGTGGGATACGCGCGGCCGTTGATCCGCAGCGTCTCGCGCATGCCGGGGACGAGGAAGAGCAGCCCGATCCCGTCGTTCTCGGCGAGGTTGCGGAAGGAGTCGGCGATCTTGTTGCCGGGCCGGTCGGGGATCGCGAGTGTGTGTGCGTCGAGGACCTTCACGAAGCCCGGGTAGTCACCACGGGGTGAGCAGTCGGCGCGTCCCGCCGAGTCCGCCGTCGCCATCGTCAGGAAGGGGGAATGCGCGATGAAGCGGCGGAACTGCTCGTCGATGTGGTCAAACACCTTCGCCTCGGTCATGGCGTCCGGTTTCCCGAGGCGGGCGATGACCTCGTCCGGCGGCACCGGCCGGGGGCGCGTGCTGGCATGCGTCACGAAGGCTCCTTCGGGAGACGGCGGGGGGCGGGAAGCGACGGGACGCGGCGTGGTGCGATGCGCGACGGGGAGACCGTCGCTCACCCGCCAGCGCCCTGCGTCGACGGCATCGACGGCGGCTATCACCGCTCCGTCGCAGGTCATTGCACTATTGTGAGCAATTATTCAGCCGCGCGCTACTCGCTTTCGAGGCCCTGCCCAGGAGGTGCCATGACGTCGGAACACCGCCGGCTTCAGCCACGTAAACAGCCACGTCAGGTCCGCGCCGAGCTGACCCGGCAGCGCATCCTCACCGCCGCTGCTCACGTTTTCGCCGAGCACGGCTATGCCGCCGGGACCACCAACCGGATCGCCGAACAGGCGCGGATCTCGATCGGCTCGCTGTACCAGTACTACCCGAACAAGGACGCGATCCTCGTCGAGCTGGTGACCCGGCACCTCGACGCCGGGACGGCAGCCACCAAGCGCCGCTGGAGCGAGGGGATCTCCGGCTCCCTCGAGGACTTCCTGCGCGGCCATGTACGCACCGCGGTCGAGAACCACCGCCACGATCCGCATCTGCTACGCGTCATGTTCGAGCAGTCACCCCGGTCCCCCGAGCTGGCGGAGAAGGTCTCCCAGCACCAGCGGGAACTCGTCGCCGACGTGGAGGAGTTGCTCAAGAACCACCCGGAGGTCCACGTGGCGGACACACAGGTGGCCGCCCAGCTCGTCATCTCCGCGGTCGGGCCCGCCGTCCATCTGCTCATCGCCGAGCCCGATCCCGTGGACGCCGTCCGGCTGGAGAACGAACTCGTCGCCATGCTCACCCGCTATCTCACGGCCGCGGCACGGCCCCAATAGCCGCTCTCCCCCGCCCCGTATCGCGTACCGGGCGGAAGAGAGCGGCTCTTCGGGGCTACTCGGACTCGGACTCGGACTCGGACCCAGACTTGGGCTCGGGTTCGGACTTGGACTCGACGCGTCCGAGCGCGCCGGGGTCGGCCGCCAGGGCGTCGCACGCCGCCTGCCAGCCGCCGTCACCGGGGCGCAGCGCACTGTGGAGATAGACCGAGGTGAGGTGCTGGACGGCGGACACGCGCTCCAGGTTCTCGTCCGTGGTCTCGGCGACGTCGTAACCGGAGATACCGCCGAGCCCGTGCTCCGCTTCGAACAGGGTGAGCAGGGACTTGGGGCCGGGGGCGAGGTGGTACGGGTCGGCGTGCCAGTCCGGGCCCGCGACCGTCAGATGGCCGGAGACGTCCTTGTCGCCCGCGACCACCAGCGTGGGCGTCGCCATCCTGGAGAAGTCCGCCGTCCGCATGAAGGAGAAGTTCTCGGCCGCGAACTCGTTCAGGGTGTCGCCCCTGCCCGGCGCGGCGAGCAGAACTCCCGCCGTGATCCGGGGTTCGGTCAGGTCCACCTCCGTTCCGTCCTCCGGATCGGTGAGCCGGGCGCCGAGCAGCAGACCCGCGGTGTGCCCGCCCATCGAGTGCCCCGCCACGGCGACCCTGCCGTGGTCGAGGCGCCCGGCGAGCGTCGGCACGGCGGCCTCGATCACGTCGAGCTGGTCGAGAACGCGCTTCATGTCCTCGGCCCGCGACCGCCAGAACATCGGCGCCCCGGGGGTTCCGGGGTCCAGGTTCAGCGACAGCGAGCTCAGATGGGTGGGCTGGATCACGGCGAAGCCGTGCGCCGCCCAGAAGTTGACGAGGGGCGCGTAGCCGTTCAGCGAGGAGAGGTGGTTCGAGTAGCCCTGACCGTGCGAGAGGAGGATGACCGGCAGATCGCCCCCGGTCACGGGCGCGGAGACCCGCACCTCCAGATCCACCGCCCGGCCGGGAGCCGACAGCACCACCGGGCTGACCGACAGGACCGGCGTGGCCGGGCCGAGGGCTCCGGCCGCGTACGTCGATGCGCTCATGCTGCGTATTTCCCTTTCGAAGACCCCTGCCGCCGGGCCGTCCGGGCCGACGGCGGCGCGGCAGCCGGAAGCGTCCGGCTCCGTCCGCACAACAAGCGGAACGCCGCTCCGCTTACGATACGGAGCGGCGTTCCGCTTTGTCAACGGACATCGGAGGCCGGGCCCGTCGACGAGTCGACGGGCCCGCGTCGCCGGGTCGGTGGCGCTGCCGGGGTGCTGCCGAGGGGCTGCCGGGTCAGTGGCCCGCGACGACGCCCGACAGCTCGTTCGTGCCCTTCGGGAGGGTCACGGAGGTGAGCTTCTCGCCCGAGTCGATGTCGATGGCGACCAGCTTGCGCTCGCTGGGGTCGGAGACGTACGCGGTGTGGTCCCGGACGAAGAGCGTGGGCCTGGGCTGCTGCCAGTCCAGCGGCTCCTGCCACTTCCCCACCGCGGGGATCTTCTTCTCCACGGTGCCCTTCTCCGGGTCGATGACGTGGATGGCGCCGTCGGTCCCGAGGACGAACGCCTCACCGTGCGGTCCGCGCGCGAGGGAGCGGAACGAGTAGCTGGTGCCCAGGTCGACCAGGCGCAGCTTCCCGGTCTCGGTGTTGATCAGCGAGACGCGCTCCGGACGCTCCAGTTCGGCTTCCGGATCGGTCTTGTAGTCGCCCAGGACGACCGGCGACTCGTCACTGCCCGCCTGGTTGCCGATGCGGCCGTAGTCGTCGGGGGCCTTCACCTTGGTGAAGTCGCCGTCCTTGTAGATGAGGACGCCGTCCTCGCAGCCGACGGCGATGGCCTCGTCCTGCGCCGCCGCTTCGCCGTGCACGCCGGGGCATTTCTCGTTGCGCTTGATCTCCTTGTTGTCCTTGTCCAGGACCAGGACGCCGGTGCGCTTCTCCTCGTCGCCCAGGGTGCTGAGCAGTTCGCCGTTGCGCAGTTCGACGGCGACACCGTGGTGCGGCTTCGCGGAGTCGTAGGTGCGCCCCTCCGGCTTCTTGCCGCTGCTGAGGTCGTCCGGGTCGAAGACGTTGACCTGGCCGGTACCGTCGGTGAAGAGCACCGTCTTGCCGGCGTGCCGTACGACGTGTCCGGGCTTGGCGCCCTTGTACTCGATGTCGGTGAGGCTCTGGGTGGCGGCGTTCATGAGGCGGAAGCCGCTGTCGGTGGAGATCATGACGTGGGAGTCGTCGCCGACGGGGCTGACGCGGTTGAAGCCCGGCAGCTTGATCGTCTCGGCGAGCTCGAGGCTCTTGCCGTCCAGCACGTAGAGGCCGCCGTCGTACGTGGCGACCAGCGGGTCCTTGAGGTCGGCCGCCTTGGCTCCCTGTTCGTCCTTGGCCTTGGTGTCGGACGAGGAGGTGTCCCCTCCCCCGCAGGCGGTCAGGACGGCGGAGACCGCCAGGACGAGCGCGGTCCCCGTGAGGGCTCTGCTGCGTATCGGCTTGTTCACCGGTGTGTTCCTTTCTGGGCCGCGCGAGCGCGGCGTTCGAGGTGAGGTGTGAGGTTTCGAGGTGAGGTGTGAGGTTTCGAGGTGAGGTGTGAGGTAAGGCCGAGTGGCGGGCGGCGTCAGTCGCCCGACGAGTCCTCGGCCAGTCCCTCCGTCATGGCGGTGGTGTTGGCGCGCATCATCTGGAGGTAGGTGCCCGCGCCCTTTCCCCGCGCGGTCAGCGACTCGGAGTACAGCTCGACGACCCGCACCCCGCCGCCCATCTCCTTGCGCAGCACCTCGGCCAGGCGCTTGGGCCGGGAGGCGTCGGCGAAGACGGTCCGCACCCCCGCCTTCCGCATGGCCTCGGTGAGGGAGCGCAGGTCGGAGGAGCTGGGCGAGGCCAGGGTCGTACCGCTCGGGATCACCGCGCCGACCACCCGGAAGCCGAAGCGCTCGGCGAGGTAGCCGAAGACGTGGTGGTTGGTCACCAGCGCGCGCCGCTCCTCGGGTATGCGGTCGAAGGACTTCTCCATCCAGGTGGTGAGACCGGCCAGGCGCTTGTCGTAGCGGGCTGCCCGGGCGCGGACCGCGGCGTCGTCCACGCCCGCCACGTGCTCGGTCACCTGCCGGGCGATCAGGTCGGCGGCCTTGCGTACACGATCGGGGTCGGTCCAGAAGTGCGGGTCGGGCTGCCCGGCCTCCTCCTCGGGCCCTCCGTCCCCCTTCCCCTGGAAGGTGAGCGGGTCCACCGCCTTCCCGGCCTCGAAGGTGGCGACCCCGGACTGCCGGGCGTTGTCGACGTGCCGCAGCACGTTCTCCTCCAGGCCGAGCCCGTTGTAGACCACCAGATCGGCCCGCTCCAGTTCGGCGGCCTGCACGGCCGAGAGGCCGAAGGAGTGGGGGTCCGCGTTCGGCTTCATCAGGACGGTGACCTCGGCCTCGTCGCCGACGACCTGCCGGGTGATGTCGCCCAGGATGTTGGTCGTCACGACCACCTTGGGCCGCTCGTCACCACTCGTGCAGGCGGTCACCGCACCGGCGGGGAGCAGGGTGAGCAGGGCCAGCAGCAGGGCGCGTTGCCAGCGTGGCCGTGCCGGGGGCGCTGACGGCGCGGACGGTGCCGAGAGTGCGGACGGTGCCGTCGCGGGGCTCATCGGCCGGTCTCCACCATGAGGCCGGGCGCGATGCCGACGTCGAAGGAGCGCGCGATGCGCAGGTCGTCGTTGTAGTCGATCTCGTGGACGCGCTTGCCCGCCGGGTCGTTGACGTACGCCCGGCTGCGGTCCACCTCGATGACCGGGCCACCGTCTCCGTCACCGTCGGCACCCTTTTTCTGACTACCTGTCAGGAGAGGCTTGGTCTTCGCCACTTCCTTCCCGGTGCCGATGTCGTAGCCCCGCAGCGTCCCGTCGTCGCGGAGAGCCAGCAACGGGGAGCCCTCGCCCGCGGTGTTGGCCGCGACGACGGGCCCGGTCTCCACCCGTGTCCACTCGCGCTTCTTCACGTCCAGGACCCAGACCGCGCTGTCCCCGGCCAGCGCCGTGAGGGTGTCGCTGCCGGAGCGGTGCCGGAACTCCGTGGCCCGCTCCTTCTCGGGCACGTCCTCGTCGTACGGAATGCGCTCGGCCGTGAACGTGCCATCGGACTCGTCGACGAGCAGTGCGCCGTCGGCGCATCCGAGCACCACTCCGCGCCGGGTGACGGCGTCGCCTCGCGGCTCCTCGCACTTCTCGTCGAGCGACGCGACACGCTTGCCCTTGCGGTCGAGCACCACGGGCTTCGTCTTCCCGTCCTCCTCGGAGAAGGCGAGCAGATGCTCCTCGTGCGGCACGACCGCACCGGCGTACGTTCCCGGCAGCGTGCGGGGCGACGGGATCTTCCCGTCCTCCAGTCCGGCCCTGCGGTAGAGCCGGACCCGGCCATCCTCGCCGGTCAGCGCGGTCACGGCGATGTCGCTGCGGACCTGCGAGCCCGTGCCTCCGGGGAGCTTTCCGACCTCGCGTATCGCCGCGCGGTAGTAGTGCACGTGATCGCCGTGGTCGACCATCCAGGCGCCGCTGTCGAGGACCTGGGTACTACGAGAGGTGTGAAAGTAGCCGAACCGGCCGTCCGTGGTCAGCTCGGCGCCGCCCGCGACCCTCGGGACCTTGTGCTCCTTCCCCGTGATCAGGTCGAGCACCCGGGTGTCGCCGGTCTCGGGGTCACTGAGCAGCAGTCGCGACTGCTGCTCGGCCGCCTCCTTCGCGCCCTCGACATACCCGTGGGGAGCGGACGACGAGGGGTTCGCGGCCGGGGCGGACTCCTTGTCCTCCCCGCCCGCACAGCTCGTGACCAGCAGCGCGGCGAGCACGAGTACGGCCGGTACGGCCGGTTTCGTGGGGGAAATTCTTCTTCGGACGGTCGGTCGGGGGGATCGCCTCATCAGGTCCTCTTCAGCGAACTGTCGGGGGTGGGGGAAGGCACTGCCACACGTCGCGGACCGCAGTGACGGAGGCCGGATGCCACATGGGAGAGGAAGAACAGGCTCACCGCGAGAGCCGAGACTGTCGCACCGGCTGCGGTGCTCAGATGCCAGGACAGGAGCAGACCGCCGAATGTGGCGGCGGCCCCGAGGAGCGCGGCCAGCACCATGACCCCTCGCACGCTGCGCGCCCACGGCAGGGCCGCAGCGGGCGGAGCGATGAGCAGGCCGAGGACCAGAAGCGTTCCCACGATGTGGAACGAGGCCACGATGGCCAGGGCCAGCAGTCCGAGCAGCACGCCATGCGCCAGGCGCGGGCGCAGGCCGAGCGTCCGTGCCTTGCGCGGGTCGAACGCGAGGGCCAGGAAGGCCCGGTGGCCGAGTGCCGAGACGGCGAGCGCCAGCAGCAGCGCCACTCCCAGCAGCACCAGGTCCTGTTCCCTGACGGCGAGCACGTCGCCGAAGAGGAAGCCGGTCAGGTCCACGGCGAAGGACTGCGAACGCGACACGATGATGACGCCGAGCGAGAGCATGCCCACGAAGAGCAGACCGATCCCGGTGTCCTGGGACAGCCTCGGTGTGCGCCCGAGCGCGGTGACACCGGCCGTCATGACGGCCGCGCTCGCCACGGCGCCCACGAGCAGGTTGCCGCCGAGCAGCGCGGCGAGCGCGACCCCGGGCAGCAGGCCGTGGGACATGGCGTCGCCGAGGAAGGCCATCCCCCTGAGCACCACCCAGGTTCCGGCCAGCGCGCAGATCGCCGACACCAGCATTCCGCCCCATAGGGCCCGCTGCACAAAGGTGACCTCAAAGGGGCCCGTCAACCACTCCATGCAAACACACTATAATGAAAACCATGTTCACTACACCGGGGCCCCTGTCGAAGATCGCCGAGGACGGGGAGGCACGCGTCCGCTTCACCGGGCTGTGCGCGGGCTATCCAGGGCGTCCCGTACTGCACCAACTCACCGCGGACATCGCACCGTTGACCATGACGGCGCTCGTCGGCCCGAACGGGAGCGGGAAGTCGACACTGCTCGCGGTCATGGCCCGTGTGATCGGCGTGACATCGGGAGAGCTGCGGTTCGGCGGTCGCAGGGCGCCCGCCTTCGTGCCGCAGCGCGGGGCCGTCGGCGACGCGCTGCCGTTGACGGTCCGGCAGACCGTCGAGATGGGGCGCTGGGGCGAGCGCGGCCTGTGGCACCGGCTGACGCGGCGGGACCGCGCGACGGTGGAGGCGGCGATGGAGCGGCTGCACATCACCGACCTCGCCGGACGCCAGCTCGGAGAGCTGTCCGGCGGGCAGCGCCAGCGCGCGCTGATCGCGCAGGGGCTGGCCCAGGAGTCGGACCTCCTGCTGCTGGACGAGCCCACCACGGGGCTCGACCCGGAGGCCAGGGAGCGGATAGCGGTGCTGCTGACCGAGCTGGTCGCCGACGGTGTGACCGTCGTCCAGGCCACGCACGACCTCAAGGCCGCCCGCTCGGCGGACTCCTGTCTCCTGCTGCGCGACGGAAAACTGGTGGGCCAGGGCCCGCCCGAGCGGGTTCTCACCACGGAGACGCTGGCCCAGGTGTGGCAGCCCGCGTGAGACGGACGGAGCGGACGTGAGCGGACGTGAGACGGGGGCCACACCTCGGCGGCGGGGTCACGTCTAGGGTGCTGCTAGATAAGACATGATCCTGAACGGAAGAAGCACGCGTGAACGTCGCCGCCCATCTCGACGCGCTCCAGGCCGACCTCGTACGCCGCAATCCCGGCGAGCCGGAGTTCCACCAAGCGACCCAGGAGGTGCTGCACGCGCTCAAGCCGGTCCTGGCCACGCGCCCCGATCTGCTGGAGGCGCGCATCGTCGAGCGGCTCTGCGAGCCCGAACGGCAGGTCATCTTCCGCGTGCCATGGGTCGACGACACGGGAACGGTGCAGGTCAATCGCGGGTTCCGGGTGGAGTTCAGCAGCGCGCTCGGGCCGTACAAGGGCGGGCTGCGCTTCCACCCGAGCGTCACCTCCGGCGTCGTGAAGTTCCTCGGCTTCGAGCAGATATTCAAGAACGCGCTGACAGGGCTGGGCCTGGGCGGCGGCAAGGGCGGCAGTGACTTCGACCCCAAGGGCCGGTCCGACGCCGAGGTGATGCGCTTCTGCCAGTCCTTCATGACCGAGCTCCACCGCCACCTCGGTGAGAAGACCGACGTTCCGGCCGGGGACATCGGCGTCGGCGGCCGGGAGATCGGCTATCTCTTCGGGCAGTACAAGCGGCTCACCAACCGCTTCGAAGCGGGGGTGCTGACGGGCAAGGGCGTCGGCTGGGGAGGCTCGCACGCCCGCACGGAGGCGACCGGCTACGGCGTCGTCCACTTCCTCCAGGAGATGCTGGCCACGCGCGGGCTGTCCCTGGAGGGGCGCGGTGTCGTCGTCTCCGGGTCGGGCAATGTCGCGCTGTACGCGATCGAGAAGATCCACGCGCTGGGCGGCAAGGCCGTCGCGTGCTCGGACTCCTCCGGCTACATCGTCGACGAGAACGGCCTCGACCTGGACCTGCTGAAGGAGATCAAGGAGGAGCGCAGGGGGCGCCTCACGGCGTACGCCGAGGCCCGGCCCGGCGCCGTCCACTCCGAGCGGGGCAGTGTGTTCGACGTTCCCTGCGACATCGCCCTGCCGTGCGCGACGCAGAACGAACTCGGTCAGCAGCACGCTGTCGCGCTCGCGAAGAACGGGGTGCTGGCCGTCGCGGAGGGCGCCAACATGCCGACCACGCCCGAGGCCGTCGAGGTGCTGCGTCAGGCGGATGTCCTCTTCGCGCCCGGCAAGGCGGCGAACGCGGGCGGCGTGGCGACGTCGGCGCTGGAGATGCGGCAGAACGCGTCCCTCCAGCAGTGGTCCTTCGAGCGGACCGAGACGGAACTCGCGTCCGTCATGCGCGACATCCACGCGCTGTGCCGCACCACGGCGGACACCTACGGGGACGCCGACGACTATGTGCTGGGCGCCAACGCGGGCGGCTTTCTCCGGACGGCCGAGGCCATGGCGGCGCAGGGCGTGGTCTGACGCCCCTCCGGCACGCGCCGACGCCGCCGCCTCCCGAGACCGCCGGGGCGACGGGGCGACGGGCGGTGGCGCCTCACGGGGCCACCGTGCCGTCAGCCCGGGGAGACGAAGCCGGACTCGTACGCCGCGATGACCGCCTGGGTGCGGTCCCGCGCTCCGAGCTTCGCCAGCACGGAGCTGACGTGCGACTTGACGGTCTCGGTGCCCACCTCCAGGCGCGCCGCGATCTCCGCGTTCGACAGGCCGCGCGCCATGAGACGCAGCACCTCGCCCTCCCGGTCCGTCAGCGCGGCGCGTTCCAGGGCCGTACGGGCAGCGGCGTTGCCGCCGTCCGCGGCTGCGCTCTCCCCGTACGCCGCCGCCAACCTCCGTACGGCGGCGGGGAACAGCAGCGAATCGCCCTCGGCCACCAGCCGCACGGCGTGCACGATCTCCGCCGGACGTGCCCGCTTGAGCAGGAACCCGTCGGCGCCCGCGCGCAGCGCCCCGTATACGTACTCGTCGTTCTCGAAGGTCGTCACCACGACGATCTTCGGCGGGTGCGGCACCGTCCGCAGCACTGCCCGGGTGGCCTCGATGCCGTCCATCAGCGGCATCCGGACGTCCATGGCCACGACGTCGGGGCGCAGTTGCCTCACGAGCGGGATGACCGCGGCCCCGTCGGCAGCCTCGCCCACCACCTCGATGTCCGACTGGGCCTCCAGCACGGCGCGCAGGCCCGCCCTACCAGCTAACGGGTGACAGACGACGTGCCCGGTGCCTCTGTCAGCGTTCCAGGACGCGGCGCAGCCACTGGAGCCGCGCGCTGCGTGCGTCCTGGGAGAGCCGGGCGTGGGGCGCCATCTGGTCGAAGCCGTGGAAGCCGCCCGCCCACACGTGCAGTTCGGCCTCGCCGCCCGCCTGCCAGATGCGCGTGGCGTAGGCGACGGCTTCGTCGCGGTAGGTCTCGGCCGAGCCCACGTCGATGAAGGCGGGGGCCAGCCGGGAGAGGTCCCGGGCGCGGGCGGGGGCCGCGTACGGGGACACCTGCTCGGTGCCGCGTGCCTCGCCGAGCAGAGAGGACCAGCCGACGTGGTTGGCGCGCCGGTCCCACAGCCCGCGCCCTTCGAGCTGTCGCGCTGACGGGGTGTCATTGCGGTCGTCGAGCATGGGGCACATCGCCAACTGACCGACGATGGCCGGGCCTTCGCGGTCGCGCGCCAGCAGGGCCAGCGCGCAGGTCAGGCCGCCGCCGGCGCTGCCGCCCGCGACGACGATCCGCTCGGGGTCGCCCCCGATCTCGGCGGCGTGCCGTGCGGTCCACTCCAGTCCCGCGTAGCAGTCCTCCACCCCGGCCGGGTAGGGGTGTTCGGGGGCGAGCCGGTACTCGACGGACACCACCACAAGGCCCAGCGGCACCGCCCACTCCTCCAGGAGGCCCGCGAGTCCGGCGCGGCTGCTGCCGCCGATCATCCCGCCACCGTGCACGTGGTAGACGACGGGTGCGCCGGGCTCCAGCCCTGCGGGCCGGGCGATCACCAGGGGGACGTCGGGAGCCCCTGCCGCCCCTCCCCCGGGCCCTGGCACATGGCGCTCCGTCACCTCGTAGGCGCCGTCGGCGCGCAGCTCCTCCAGCGTCGGGTCAGAGGCGAGCTGACCGAGCCGCGCACGCCATGCCGGGACCTCGGCGGGCGACGCGGGTGCGGCGTCGCGCAGCTCTCCGATGTCGTCCAGTACGGGCGCGAGCTGCGGGTCGAAGGGGGGCGCGGGCAGCGGTCCCGCAGGGTCCGCGAGTCCGGGGTCCGGAAGGCCGGGAGTGCGGGGGCTCTCGCTCATGGTGCGTTTCTCCAGGATGGGTGGTGCTCCGCCGTCGCGGGCACGGTCACGGCCGGGCCCAGCGCCGCTGGCCGCGCGGCCACGCGGCCACGCCCTCGCGGACCGGAGGACGATCATCGCCCGTGGCCCGTGGACGCGTCCAGGAAGTTTGGCGGGGCGACGGGTGGCGGCCATGGAAGGGGCATCGGAAGAGGTACCGGAACAGGTACCGGAAGCCCGGCCCACCGGGCGGAACCGGTGATTCTGCCGATGCCGCGGCGCACACGCGCCCCCACGCTGTGGGGATGGACGCTCACGGCGTGGCGGGCGCGTTACCCCGCCTCAAAGGGCTCAGAACCGGAGCCGTACTGGCGGCGCTCGTCGCGGTGCTGGCGACCTCGCTGCTCGTCCTCGAACCCCCGCGGGCACAGGCGGCGCAGACCGGCTTCCACGAGGTGCGCGACTTCGGCAGCAACCCGGGCAACCTGAAGATGTTCGCGTACGTCCCGGAGAAGGCGCAGACCGGCGCGCCCGTCGTGGTCCTCTTCCACCACTGCGGCGGCGCGGCGCGGGATCTGGACGTCAACACGGGGTGGCGCAAATACGCCGACGCCTACGGGTTCACGGTCGTCTTCCCCGAGCAGAAGGACGAGAACGTCGGCTCGGGCGGCATCGTGCCGCACAAGTGCTTCAGCGCGTGGAACGAGGCCGACCGCACCCACGACGGCCGGGGCGAGGCGCGCTCCGTGATCGAGATGGTCGACTACATGAAGGCGAACTACGCGGCCGACGCGAACCGCGTCTACGCCACCGGGTACTCCGGCGGTGGCGCCGCGACGAACGTGATGCTCGCCGCTTACCCGGAGGTGTTCAAGGCGGGCGCGGTGTTCTTCGGCATGGCCTACGGGTGCGCCGACAACGAGGACGACTACTTCGACACCGGCTCCCTCGCGCCGTGCCCCGGCCGCTTCAACACCCTCGACCCCGAGGAGTGGGGCGACAAGATCCGCTCCGCCTACCCCGGGTACACCGGCCCGCGGCCCCGTGTGCAGATCTGGCACGGCGGCTCCGATCCGCTCATCGACCAGAACTCGCTGGAGAAGCAGCGCGACGGCTGGACCGACACGCTGGGCCTCTCGCAGACCCCGTCCCCCACCTCGCGTCCGGCCCTCGGCGTGACGAAGCAGGTGTACGGCAGCGGACAGGTCGAGACGTATCTGATCAACTCGATGGGGCATGAGCCGCCCATCGATCCCGGCACCGGGATCGACAAGTGCGGCACTCTCGGCCAGGGGCACGACTCGCTGTGCGGCCCGTACTACGCCGCCAAGTTCTTCGGTCTCGGCGGCTGAGCCGCCGGACCAGAGTGCGCCGGTACCGCGGCCCCGCCCCGCCCCGCGGTACCGGCAATGACCTCCGCCCTCCGGCGATACCGGCTCCGGCGCCTCCCCTGTGTCCCGCGTGTCCGCGCAGATCAGCGCAGGTCAGAGGGCATGGCCCGAGGCGCGTGCTGCCTGGGTGCGGCACACCCAGGCAGCACGTAGCGCCACCGCATACCGTGGGCACATGGCCGACAATCATCTGGGAGACTTCCTGCGCGCGCGGCGCGCCGACCTCCAGCCGCAGGACGTGGGCATGGCGAGCTACGGCGCCCGCAGGGTCGCCGGGCTGCGCCGCGAGGAGGTGGCCGTACTGGCCGGTGTGAACGCCGACTACTACACCCGGCTGGAACAGGGCCGCGAGCGCAACCCCTCGCCCCAGGTGATCGAGGCACTCGCCCACGCGCTGTGTCTCGACGCGGACGCCCGCGCACACCTGTACCGGCTGGCCGGGGCGGTGCCGGACGACCGTCACGGTGCCCGCACGGCCGAGCGGGTCGGTCCCGCGCTGCGCCAGCTCATGGACGGCTACCCGAACACTCCGGCGCTCGTCATGAGCCGGACCCTGGACCTTCTCGCCACCAACGCGCTGGCCGACGCCCTCTACGCGCCGTTCGACCCGGTGGACAACCTGGCCCGCATGACGTTCCTCGACCCCGTGGGCCGCGACTTCTTCGCGGACTGGAACAGGACGGCCGAGACCACCGTCGCCAATCTGCGTCAGACTGTCGGGTTCGAGCCGGACAACCCGCGGCTGAACGAACTCGTCCGCACCCTCGGCGCACACAGCCCGGAGTTCTCCCGCCTCTGGAACGCACACACCGTGCGCGGCAAGACGCAGGACTCCAAGCACATCCTCCACCCCGACGTCGGCCCGCTCACGCTGACTTACCAGGCGTTCGACGTTCGCGAAGCGCCCGGCCAGCAGCTCGTCATCTACCACGCCGAGCCGGGCAGTTCCAGCGCCGAGGCCCTGCACCTCCTCGGCTCCGTCCACGCGACCCGGCGCCAGACCGAGGAGCCCCGGCACCGCCGCTGACCAGCCGGACCGGAGCGGCCGTACCGCTCTACGTGCAGCCACGTGCCGCCACGTGGCGCTACGTACCGCACGGGCCCTGCCACACCGTGTGGTCACCCGGCGAGCGCGGCGGCACCGGCGCGGGCGAACTTCTCGTCCAGGTCGCCGGACGGCGCACCCGCGACGCCGACACCGGCGACCGGCGCGTCCTTCGCGGTGACCGGGACACCTCCGGGGAGGAACAGGGTGCCGGGGATGTCCTTGAGGGTCGGCGCGTTCTCCAGGCGCTTGACCAGCTCGGATGTCGGGGCGTTCCAGGAGACGGCGGTGTACGCCTTCTTCTCGGCGGACTCGTAGGACTGCGGACCGGCGCCGTCGCCGCGCAGGGTGACGAGGGTGTTGCCGTCGCGGTCCACGACGGCGACGGAGACCCGCTGGTTCTCCTTCTGCGCGGCCTTGAGCGCGGCCTGGGCCGCCTCGGTGGCGGCCCCGATGCTCAGGTGGGTGGACCGCACGAGGTCCGCGTTCTTCGCGTCGGACGTGGCCGCGCTCTTCGCGGCAGCGGCGGCGGTCTGGACGGCCGGGGCCGGGGAGGACGCGCTCGCGGACCACGCGCCGAAGCCGCCGAGGGCGACGGCGGCGGCCAGCGCGCCACCGGTGACGGCTCGGGTGCGCCGGGAGACCTTTATGGCGTTCTTCACGGTGTGCTTCATGGCTGCCGACTCCAGGTGTTCATGGGGACGTTCCGAGGTGACGGAGCGGTGGTGGCGGAAGGGGTCGCGCCGCCTGCTCCGGGATCCATCCTGGGGCCGCTCGCGCCCGGTTCCCGTCGTCGTACCGGCTGGATGCGGCATGCCGTCCGGGCGACAGCGGGGTCAGCCGATCGGATGACCTCGGCGCGGCCCGGCCGGGGGACAATGAGGGTGTTTCCCCAGCTCAGGTAGTACGGGTACGGGTACGTGTGCGGGCACGGGTACGTGTACGGAGACGGCCCCGGCCGGCTCGGCGCGTCCAGGAAGGCGGTGCACGGTGCACGCGGAAGAGCGAGTGCGCGACGTCGATCCGGACGCCCGGTGGCTGGCGGCCGTCATGCACGTGACGTTCTTCCTGCTGCTCGGCTCGTCCATGGCCCGCTTCGTGCAGCGGCACGGCGGCGAGGTGCGCGCCCCGTGGGTGGTCGCGCTGGCGGTGGTGCTGGTCGTGCTGTACGCGGCGGGGCCCAGCCGGGGCACCCCCGCGGTTCCGCCGCTGCCGCCGGGCGGCAGGGTGCCGTGGCCACCGCCCCGGCGCCTGGCCTGGCTGGGCACTGTCGTCGCGGTGTGGGCGGTGCTGGTGGAGCTGGCGCCGAGCTTCGCCTGGGTCGCGGTGCCCCTCTTCTACGCGGCGCTGCGCACCCTGCCGCCGCTGGCCGCTTACGTCCTGGTCGGCGTCCTCACCATCTTCGTGATCATCGCGCAGTTGACCCTTGCCCGGCGTTTCGACCTGGACACGGTGGTCGGCCCGGCAGCCGTCGCCACCTTCGCCACCACGATCTTCGTCTACATGCGGCGGCAGGCGGCCAGGCAGCGGTCCCTGATCGACGACCTGGTGCGCACCCGTCGCGAACTCGCCGCCACAGAACGCCGCGAGGGCACCCTCGCCGAACGCCAGCGCCTCTCGATGGAGATCCACGACACCCTCGCCCAGGGCCTGTCCAGCCAGCGGATGCTGCTCCAGGCCGCGGACCGCACCTGGGAGGCCGCTCCGGACAAGGCACGCGGACACGTCCGTACCGCCGCGTCGATCGCCGAGCACAATCTCGCCGAGGCCCGCCGCTTCGTACACGACCTGGCCCCCGCCGACCTCGCCCGTGGCGGCGGCCTCACGGAGGCCCTGCGTGCGCTCGCGGCGCGCGAGAGCGACGGCGGCCTCACGGTCCGCGTCCGCGTCGAGGACCCCCGCGACACTCCGCCCACCCCGCTGCCCGACCGGGTGCGCTCCGGCCTCCTCCGTATCGCGCAGGGCGCCCTCGCCAACGTGCGCGAACACTCCGGCGCGCGCACCGCCGCGCTCACCCTCACCGTCCTCGGCGACCAGGTCGTCCTGGACATCGCCGACGACGGCTGCGGCTTCGACCCGGCGACGCTGCCCGACGCGCCCACCGGGACACGCGGCCACGGCCTCCCCGCGATCCGGGCCCGGGTCAGACAACTGGGCGGCACCCTCACCATCGAGTCGGCACCCGGCGAGGGCGCCGTCCTGTCCGCCGCGATCCCCCTGGAGCACCCGCAGTGAACACGCCCCCGGCCACGCACACGACCGCGCCTCCGGTCCCCGCCCCCGCCCCGGTGCGGATCCTGGTGTGCGACGACCACGTGGTCGTACGGGCCGGGCTGCTGGCCCTGCTGGACAGCGCGCCGGACATCGAGGTCGTCGGGGAGGCGGGCACCGGTGAGGAGGCGCTCGCGCTCGCCGCGAAGCTGAGCCCCGACGTGGTCCTCATGGACCTCCAGCTCGGCGGCGGCATCGACGGCGTGGAGACCACCCGCCGCCTGACCGGCACGGACGCCGGCACCGGCACCCGTCGGACCCCCCACGTCCTGGTGCTGACCACGTACGACACGGACGCCGACGTCACCCGCGCCATCGAGGCGGGCGCGACCGGCTATCTGCTGAAGGCCGAGCACCCGGACGAGCTGTTCGCCGCGATCCACGCGGCGGCCCGGGGCCGCACGGCGCTCTCGCCCCCGGTCGCCGGGCGGCTGATGGCCAACATGCGCGCCCCGCGCCCCACCCTCACAGGCCGCGAGCGCGACATCCTCGGCCAGCTCGCCCGGGGCCTGGGCAACCGTGACATCGCCAAGGCACTGTTCATCAGCGAGGCGACGGTGAAGACCCACCTCGGCCGCATCTACGACAAGCTCGGTGTGGACACCCGCGCCGGAGCGGTGGCGGTGGCCAAGGAGCAGCGCCTGCTGTCCTGACGGAGGAGCTGCCGTCCTGACGAGGTGTCAGTGGCCGCCGGTGAGTTCGCCGCTGAGCTTCTCGTGGATGCGGGCGCTCGGCTCGTTGAGGCCGATGATCTCGACGGTCTTGCCGTACTGCGCGTACTTCGTCCCGATGGCGTCGAGTGCCGCGACGGAAGAGGCGTCCCAGATGTGCGCGTCGGTCAGGTCGATGACGACCTTCTCGGGGTCGTCGGCATAGCGGAACCGTCCGACGAGGTCGTTGGAGGAGGCGAAGAACAGCTCGCCGGTGACGGAGTAGACGACACTGCCGCCCTCGGGATCGGTGACCGAGGTGACGTGTGCGAGGTGGGCGACACGCTTGGCGAAGATGACCATCGCCGTGACGGACCCGACGACGACCCCGATGGCGAGGTTGTCCGTGGCGACCACGCAGGCCACGGTCACGACCATGACGGCGATCTCCCCCGCGGGCATCCGCCGCAGGGTCCCGGGCGCTATGGAGTGCCAGTCGAAGGTCGCGTAGGACACCATCACCATCACCGCGACCAGCGCTGCCATGGGGATGTCGGAGACGACGGGCCCGAAGACGATGCACAGCACCATCAGGAACGCGCCTGCCAGGAAGGTGGACAGCCGGGTGCGGGCGCCGGACACCTTCACGTTGATCATCGTCTGGCCGATCATCGCGCAGCCGCCCATGCCGCCGAAGAGGCCGGTGACGATGTTGGCGACGCCCTGGCCGATGGACTCGCGGGTCTTGGAGGAGTGGGTGTCGGTGATGTCGTCGACGAGCTTCGCGGTCATCAGCGACTCCATCAGGCCCACCAGCGCCATCGCGAGCGCGTAGGGGGCGATGGTGGTGAGGGTGTCCGCCGTGAACGGCACGTCCGGCAGCCCGGGTACCGGCAGGGAGGAGGGCAGCTCGCCCTTGTCGCCCACGGTCGGCACCGCGATCCCGGCGGCGACGGTGATGACGGTGAGGACGACGATGGAGACCAGCGGGGCCGGGACCACCTTGGTGACGCGCGGGAAGAACACCATCAGCGCCAGCCCGCCGACGATCAGCGGGTAGACGGGCCAGGGCACGTCGTGCATCTCGGGCACCTGGGCCATGAAGATCAGGATGGCGAGCGCGTTGACGAAGCCGACCATCACGCTGCGGGGCACGAACCGCATCAGCTTGGCGACGCCCAACGCGCCGAGGACGATCTGGAAGACACCGGCCAGGATGACCGCCGCGACCAGATACCCGAGGCCGTGCTCGCGGTTGAGCGGGGCCATGACCAGCGCGACCGCACCCGTCGCCGCGGAGATCATCGCGCGGCGGCCACCGACGACCGAGATGGTCACTGCCATGGTGAAGGACGCGAACAGGCCGATCGCGGGATCTACACCGGCGATGATCGAGAACGAGATCGCCTCGGGGATCAGCGCGAGCGCGACCACCAGACCGGCCAGGATCTCGGTGCGCCAGACCTTCGGGTCGGACAGCCAGCCGGGGCGCAGGCCGCGCAGGCGCGCGGCCAGGGACGGAGCGGACGTGGACAAGAGGCAACCTGTCGTTCTCGGGCACGTCAGGCATCACCCTGGACGTGCGGAAAGTCGCGGTGCGGCCGGTGCGGCCGGGCGGCCGTCCGTGGAACCCGCGTGCGTCGGTCTTCGCCGGGGGCGTCCTCGGCCCCGGCACGGCGGAGGTCGCGGGAGGCGCCCCGCACCATGGAGCGGGCGGCACACGAGCCGACCTCGGCACCAACGGACTCTACCCTAACGTTAGGGTAGAGATCGCGGACGGTCACCGTGACCGCGGCGAGCGAGGACGAGGGACGAGGAAGGCGGGCGCGTGAGCGGCGAGCACATGCAGATCGGCGAGGTCGCGGCACGGACCGAGCTGTCGCTGCGCACCATCCGGCACTACGAGGAGACGGGCCTGGTCGTCCCCTCCGCCCGCTCCCAGGGCGGGTTCCGGCTGTACACCGAGGCCGACGTCGCCCGGCTGATGGTCATCCGCCGCATGAAGCCGCTGGGCTTCAGCCTGGACGAGATGCGCGAGCTGCTCGCGGCCACCGACCGTCTCGACTCCGGCGAGGAGCTGTCCGCCACGGAGCGCGAGGAGATGGTGGAACGGGTGCGCGGCTTCGAGGAGGCCGCGCGGCAGCGGGTGCGGGACCTGCGCACACAACTGGCGCGGGCCGAGGAGTTCGCCGCCACGCTGCGCGCACACCTCACACGGGCGCCCGCCCCCTGACGCGACCGCGCCGCCGCGTCACGCCGCGTCCGCTCCCCGTGTCACGTCCGCTACCCGCGTCACGGCTGTTCGCCGACCGGGTCCTCGCGCGGACCGTCCGCGTGCGGTTTCGCGTCGTCGTCAGGCCCGGACTCGGGTTCGGGCCCGGACTCGGGCTCAGGTTCGGACTCGGGCTCAGGTTCGGACTCGGACTCAGGTTCGGGTTCGAGCTCCCGCAGCCGGAACAGCGCGGCGAGGATGACCGCGGTACCGGTGGCGGCGACGAAGGCTCCGGTGGCGATCGACGTGGCGTCGATCAACGGGCCGAACACCAGGGGCGAGGCGAACTGGCCGCCGAACAGAGCGGTGGCCTGGAGCGAGGTCGCGGTGCCACGCCGCTCGGGCGGGGCCGCGCGGTCGACCAGGACGGTCAGGGTGGGCATCGTGATCCCGCTGCCGATCCCGGTCAGCACGGGCACGAGCAGCAGCGGCGCCCAGTGCCCGGCGACGGCGAACAGCAGCAGTGCCGCCGTCCACGATCCGGCCGCGATCCGCATCAGGGCCGCGTACCCGAACCGGGCGGTGAGCTTGGCGTAGGTGAGGCCGATCAGGCTGGCGGCGCCGGACATCAGCACGGTGCCGTACAGGGCGACGACGAGGGTGTCGTGGATGCCCAACTGGTCCAGGCGGCGCGGCAGGGAGACGGCCAGCACCATCATCAGCCCGCTGGTCGCCACCCACAGACCGCACAGGGCCAGGACCAGGGGGTGTTCGCGCAGCAGCCGCAGCGCGCCGCCCCGGTTCCCCTTCGACTCCGGGCCGTTGCCGTCCGCCGGGCCCACGGGGGTGCCCCGGGGAAGCGAGAGCAGGGTGGCGAAGCCAAGCGGCAGGCCGATGAGGTAGATGGCGAACGGCGCGTGCCAGGAGTGGTTGCCGAGCGCACCGGCCGCGAGCGGGTAGACGAAGCCGCCCGCCGTGGTGGCGGCGGTGCGCCACCCCATCACCTTGTCGCGCATCTCCCCCCGGTACAGGCCGAGCAGCGCAGCGGTGGAACAGGTGAAGACCGCCGCCGTCCCCACACCGAGGACCAGCCGGGAGGCGAACAGCACCGGGTAGGAGTCGATGACCAGCCCGGCGCCACCGCCCAAGCCGTACACCGCCAGCCCCGCCGCGAGCGGGAGCCGGACGCCGTAGCGGTCGGTGGCCCGGCCCACCAGCGGACTGACCAGGGCTATCGCCAGGCTGTGGGACGTCAGCACCAGCCCGGCCTCGGTGCCGCCCACCTCAAGGGCCTGGCGGATCACCTCGATGACCGGGGCGATGGTGGCACCGCCCATCACGCCCAGCGTGGAGGCCAGCAGCAGCACCGTCAGCGTGCCCCGGCCGGTGTCCGGGGTGCCCCGGAGGGCCGACGCGTCAGCGGACACCGCGGCCTCCCGACGCCGTGTGCGCGTCGGCTCGTATGTTCCCGGGCGGAGTTTCGGTACGGCGTAACACGACGGTTCTCCCCACACGTCGGACCGGCGGACAGGGCGGAGCCCGGCCCGTGTTTCGCGAAACTGGGACCGCGCCCAAGTGTGCCACTGGCCCGTCGGCGGGCCCCCCGCCCCGGGGGGGGGGCGGCGGGGGGGGGGGTGGGACGGGGCGGGGGACGGGGGGGGTAAGGGGGTCGGCGGCGGGGCCGCCCCAAGGGGGTGTGGTATAAACAAAGGGAGCG
>NZ_JBSHAO010000028.1:67195-120494 GCF_053611545.1 Streptomyces sp. NPDC054796
GGCCCTTGTTTCGCTAAACTGGTACCGCCCCCAAGTGTGCAACGGGCCCGCGGGCGCCCCGGCGTCCTGGGGGGGGGACCGCCGGCGGGCGTCTTCGACGGAGACGGCGTACGGGTCGGTTACGGCGTACGGCGGCGGAGCAGCCAGAAGGCGGCCACCGTGGCAACGGCGGCCAGGGCGAGGAGGAAGCCGGTCTCGGCGAGCTGCGCGGGCCAGTAGTGGGAGGCGGGGCGGGCGCCGAGGCAGGCGTCGACGGAGTACCGGAACTCGGACTGGTTCCACTCGCACGGCCTCACCGTGTAACCCCAGGGGCCCTCCCCCTTGCCCACGGAGGTGACGGCGGGCCAGATCCGGGTGCGCCACGGGCCGATCAGCCAGGCGACGGCCCAGGCGGCCACGGCGCCGACGGCCAGCGCGCCCAGTGCCCTGCGCACCAGCAGACCGGCGAGCGCGCCGAGGGCCAGGCCGAGCAGCGTATAGGCGACGAGCGCCGGGCCGACGGCGAAGTAGAGGTCGTTGGCCTCGTAGCCGGCGGTGAGCAGGTGGTGGCCGGCGGCCCAGTCGAGGAGCCCCCGGTACAGGACGACGAGGAGGCCGGTACCCACGGTCAGGAGGACGGCGGGGACGGCGAGCTTCTCCGCGAGCCACCTGACGGGGCGGACGGACTGGGACCAGGCCAGCCCGGCGGTGCCGTTCTCCAGCTCGCGGCCGATCAGCGCGGCGCCCGCCCAGGCGGCCACGACGGGCGCGAGGTTGCGCAGGAGCGAGCCCACCCCCATGAGGTTGCGCTGGAAGGTGTAGAAGTCCTCTCTGCTCGCGGGAATCAGGTTGCAGGCGCGGTGGCCGGGGGTGCCGCAGCCCGCCTGCATCTGCACGGCGGCCGTCGCGTCCGGGCCCAGGCGCAGCCAGAGGAGGGCACCCGCCGCGATGACGACGAAGGCGGTCCAGATCCACAGTGCTGTGCAGTGCAGCCGGAGTATCGCCCACAGGCGGCCGGGGCGTGCCGTGTCCGTGCCGCCCGGCGCTGACGCGGGTGTCTTGGTGGTGCTCATGCGGGGGTCTCCTGCGAGGGTGCGGACTGTGTGTGCGGGGAGGTGGTGGGCGTGGTGGGTGTGGCGCTCTCGGTGAGGAGGGCGGGGGCCTGCGGGTGGCGCAGGTGGGCCAGGATGACTTCCTCCAGGGAGGGGTCTTCGGCAATCCAGTCACCGCCGATGTCCCCGTGTGCGCCGTCGTCTCTTTCTTCGCCGTACGGGTGCGTGCGTACCAGCGCGGTGCGGCCACGGCCCGCCGGGCGTTCCTCGATGACGGTGTGCCCGCCGAGGTCGGCCGTGGCGGGCACGGTGAGCAGAGTGTGGGCCGCCGTGATCTCGTCGGTCTCGCCGCCGAGCCGGATGCGGCCACCGCCCAGCAGCAGAAGGTAGTCGCAGGCACCCTCCAGTTCGGTGATGACGTGTGACGACATCACGATGGTGGTGCCGTGCTCGGCCGCCTCTGCCATGAGTGCCCCGGTCAGCTCCTGGCGGACCAGCGGATCGAGGTCGGACATCGGCTCGTCGAGCAGCAGCAGCTCGGCCCGCTTGCCGAGGGCGAGGGCGAGCGCGACGCGGCTGCGCTGGCCGCCGGAGAGCGTCCGCACCTTCGCTTCGGGTCCGGGCCCGCCCTCGCCGTACGCGATCCGTTCGGCCGTCCGCTGGTCCCACCTGCCGGTGGAGCGGTTGAGCGCGGCGCCGAAGCGGAGCGTCTCGGCGACGGTGAGGTGCGGGTGCAGCGGCTTGTCCTGGGCGGCGTACGCCATACGGTCACGAGCCTCGGCGGGTGTCCCTCCCAGGACGGCCAGGGATCCGGTGGTGGGGCGCAGCAGCCCGGCGGCCAGGCCGAAAAGGGTGGACTTGCCCGCCCCGTTCGGGCCGACCACGGCGCACACCCGGCCCTGCGGGAGCCGGAAGGAGCAGTCGGTGAGGACGTCCTGTTTCCGGCGCGGGTACCGCGAGTAGGACATGCCGAGTCCGGTCGCCTCAAGGGCGGGCGCGGCGCTGTTCATGGGTTCTCCTGGGGAAAATGATCGTTCAGCACGGAGTCGAAGAGGGCCGCCATGTCCTCCCGGTCCAGGCCCCCCTCGGACGCGCTCGCCACCCAGTCCGCCAGGCCCTGGCGGTAGGGGGAATCCGCCGCAGGGGAGGCGCCGAGCGTCTTCCGTATGAAGGTGCCCAGGCCCCGGCGGGCCTCGACCAGTCCCTCGCGTTCCAGCTCGCGGTACGCCTTCAGGACGGTGTTCGGGTTGATCGCGGTCGCCTCGACGACCTCGCGGGCCGTGGGCAGCTTGTCACCGGGTTCCAGCAGGCCGAGGCGCAGAGCCCGTCTGGTCTGCTGGACGATCTGGAGGTAGGTGGCGACGCCACTGCGGCGGTCGATACGGAACTCGATGGTTCCCGACGCGGCCACAAGCTTCCCCCTTTCACTAGGCAAGTAGTGAAAGGGTGTGCCACGGGGGTCGCGGATGTCAACTTCCACGAGGTGAGGGCGGAGCCCGGGTGTGTCGGTGATGCTTGGCGCATGCGCACCCTCGTCCTCCTTCTCGCGGTCTGCGCCGCGCCCGCCACCATGGCCGTGACCTCCCACGGTCAGGAGGCGGTGACCGCGGCGATGTCCGTGCCGTTGCTGGCCGTCGCGGCGAAGGTGTACGGGCGGTGGCCGCTGGCAGCGACGGCCGTGCCGGTGGCGATGGGCCTCGCGACGAACGTCGAGCTGCTGGCCCCCGCGTACTGGCCCGCGCTGGTGCTCTTCGGTTTCCTGGCGGGCCGACGCATGCCGTCGGGGCGGCCGGCGCTGGGGTTCTTCGGAGGCGTGGCCGCCGTGGGGCTGCCGCTGTGCGCGTTCGTCGAGCGGGAGTTGTGGGCCTGGCCTACGCAGCTCCTGGCGCTGCTGCTCGCCGTGGTGATGCCATGGCTGCTGGGGCGCTACCGGCGGCAGTACGCGGAGCTGACCAGCACCGGCTGGCAGCTGGCCGAGCAGTTGGAGCACCAGCAGCGGGCCGCCGCCGAGCGGGCGCGGCTGCGGGAACGCGCCAGGATCGCGGGCGACATGCACGACTCGCTCGGACACGACCTGACGCTGCTGGCCATCCGCGCCGGGGCACTCCAGGTCGATCCGGCGCTCGGGACGCGCCAGCGGGCCGCCGCGGCGGAGCTGAGGGAGGCGGCGGCAGCGGCGACGGAGCGGCTGCGGGACATCGTCGGCGTGCTGCGCGCGGAGGATGACGGGGAGCACGCGGCGGGTTCTCCGGAGGAGCCCGCGGCCGGTCGCCCGGAGGAGTCGGTCGAGGACCTGGTCAGGGGCGCGTGCGACGCGGGTCTCACCGTCACGCTGGAGGGCGGCCACGAGGCGCGGGCGCTCACCGGGACGGCCGCGCGCGCCGCACACCGCGTGGTGCAGGAGTCCCTCACCAACGCCGCCAAGCACGCGCCGGGTGCGGAGGTGCGCGTACGTGTGCGCGCACGGGTGACCGGCGGCGCGGACGCCCGCGTGGTCACCGTCACCAACGGCCCCGCGCCGGACCGCCGTTCGGCGGAACCGCACCGGCCGTCCGCCGCGCACACCGCCACCCCGCTCACGGTCGTCTCGGGTGGGGCCGGGCTCGTCGGCCTGGACGAACGTGTCCGCCTCGCGGGTGGCACCCTCGGCGCGGGCGGCACGGCGGAGGGCGGGTTCGAGGTCACCGCCGAACTGCCCGTCGACGGCGCGATGTTGGCCGGTGGCGAGTTGCCGGCCGGTGGTGAGGACACCGCGCTGGCCGCGACGACGCGCCGCCACCCGCGCGGCGCGCCCACCGCCTCGTCACGGGAGCTGGAACGGGTCAGGCGGCGTGTGCGCCGCAGCCTGGCACACACCGTCCTCGCACCGCCGGCGGCGGTCGCCGGGATCGTGTTGCTGATGGCCCCGGTCGGCCTGGTCAGCTCCTCCCTGTCGGTGCTGGAGCGGGCCGACTACGAGCAACTGCGCCCCGGCACCTCGCGGGCGGCCGTGGAGGCACGGATGCCCATGTTCACCCGGGACGACCCGCCCGACGACGCACCGCCCGTCCCGCGTGGGCAGCGCTGTGTGTACTACAGCACCGGCCTCAACTCGTCGGACGCCTACCGCCTGTGCTTCGCCGACGGCGTCCTCGCCACCGCGTCCCGTGTCGGACGGGCCGCACGCTGACGCGAAGCGACGCCCACGAACTCGGCCCGCGCGTCCCAGGTGACCAGCGGGGATAGGTATCGTGGATGTCCCGCATCCACAGGATCGATTTCCCGGATCCGGTGCGTCTGGTCCAGATTGGTCACCGCACCCGCCTCGCGTTTCCCGCACCACCCGGAGCCCGCATGCGATTCGCCTCCTACCACCACCAGCGACAGGACCGGTTCGCCGCCGTCGACGACGACGGCTTCCTGCACCCCGTACCCGGCGCCCACTCGCTCACCGGGCTCCTCGCCTCGGGGGACGGCCCCGATGCGCTGCTCGCCAGTGGTGCCGCCGCACTCGAAGCGCCGCCCGGCCCGCACGTCTCCGAGGTGCGGCTGCTGCCGCCCCTCCAGCCCGCTTCCGTACGGGACTTCGTCACCTTCGAGGAACACGTCGAGGGCGTACGCCGCTCGGTCGACGGTTCCGCCGGCGTGCCGGAGCAGTGGTACGAGGCGCCCACCTTCTACTTCACCAACCCCCACGCCGTCTTCGGCGCACACGACGACATACCGGTGCCCCCGGGCTCGGCCGTGCTCGACTTCGAGCTGGAGGTGGCCGCCGTCATCGGACGTGAGGGCCGCGACCTCACCCCCGAGCGGGCACGCGAGCACATCGTCGGCTACACCGTCTTCAACGACTGGTCGGCGCGCGACCTCCAGTCCGCCGAGATGAGGGTCGGCCTCGGCCCCTGCAAGGGCAAGGACACCGCCACCACACTGGGCCCGTATCTGGTCACGGCCGACGAGCTGGAGCCGTACCGCGACGACGAGGGGTTCCTGCGCCTCGCGCTCACCGCGCAGGTCAACGGCGAGACGGTGGGCGAGGACCTGCTGTCGCACATGAGCTGGACCTTCGAGGAGATGACGGCCTACGCCTCGCGCGGTACGCGCGTCGTGCCCGGCGATGTCCTGGGCTCCGGCACCTGCGGCAACGGTGGCTGTCTCGCCGAGCTGTGGGGCCTGCGGGGCGAGCACACTCCCCCGCCCCTGCGCCCCGGTGACACCGTCACCCTCACCGTCGAAGGCATCGGCACCGTCTCCAACACCGTGGTGCCGGGCCAGAAGCCCGTGCCCCTGCCCACCGGACGGCGCCGGGAGCGGCTACCGAGGTCGTCGTGACGGCGGGGGTGTGAGCGCGGGCCACCGGGTGAGGAGGCGCTCGCGCAGCTCCGTGCTCAGGCGGCTCAGCGCGCCGAGTGCGTCGTGCTCTGCGGTCATCCGCGCGACGACGCCGAGCCGGTGCGCGAGCCGCTGGCGCGCGGTCACCGTGCCCCACGTCCAGTCGTGGTCCGGGACGCGGGCGAGGTGGTCGACGGTGCCCCGGTGGGCCCGCTCGACCAGTGCGTCGCCACGGATGAGCCAGCCCGCGCACGCGTCGGCGAGGTCTCCCGTCACCTCGGTGCCGGTCTCGGCGCGCCAGGTGGTGCGATAGGCCGTCTCGGCTTCCTCCAGGAGGGCTTCGGGTGGCGCGGTGACACACCAGCAGGTCGGGAACCCGATGCGCGGATAGACCAGTTCCACGGTGCCGTGGCCCAGTGACGCCTGCTCGAAGTCGATGAACCGGACGCCGTCGGGGGCGTGCAGGTCGTTGCCGGGGCACGGGTCGCCGTGGAGCAGGCTGTGTCCCGGTGTCCGGGTGAGCCGGCCCACCAACGCTTCCAGCTCGGTGTGCACACGGGGCGGGACCGGGGCCGCCATTTCCTCGGCGAGGGCGAGGAACGAAGTGATGTCGTCGCCGGTAGGGCCCGTCCACGCGGGCAGGGCGCCGACGTCCTGCCGCCCGGTGGACGCGTGCAGGCGGGCCAGGGAGGTGGCGTAGCCGACCACCCAGTCACGGGCGGGACGGCGGTGCCCCAGATGTTCCAGTACCAGCACGCGCTCGCCCGGATCGGTGCCGAGCAGTCGCGGCACCACGGGTGGTTCGACCCTGGCGGCGATCCGTAGCGCGGCCACCTCGCGTGCGTACCGCTCGTCGGCGTCCGGCCCGTCGACGAACTGCTTGACGACCGCCAGGGTGCCGCCGAGTTCCGCGCGCCAGACGCGGGATCGCGGACTGCTGCTCAGCCGACGGGATTTCGCGGGCTCGCCCAGCAGTGTGCGCAGTTCGTCCCGCAGCGGCAGTCTCGACACCATGCGCGCAGCCTAGACACCTGGTCGCGCGGCGGGCTAACGGATTGTCAGGGCGCAGGGAGCCGGGGGCCGGGGGCCGGGGGCCGGGGCCGGGGCCGGTCACACGTCGAGACCCCCTCGCTTGACGAGCTGGTTCGCGATGACGTTGCGCTGGATCTCGTTGGTGCCCTCGCCGACGATCATCAGCGGCGCGTCGCGGAAGTACCGCTCGACGTCGAACTCCGTCGAGTAGCCGTAACCCCCGTGAATGCGGACGGCGTTGAGGGCGATCTCCATGGCGGTCTCCGACGCGAAGAGCTTGGCCATGCCCGCCTCCATGTCCACACGCCGCCCCGCCTCCGCCTCGCGTGCCGCGTACAGGGTGAGCTGGCGGGCCGCGGTGAGTGAGGTGGCCATGTCGGCGAGGAGGTTGCCGATCGACTGGTGCCGCCAGATCGGCTTTCCGAAGGACTCCCGCTCCCGCGCGTAGGCGAGCGCGTCCTCCAGGGCCGCCCTGCCGACGCCCAGCGCACGCGCCGCCACTTGCAGACGGCCGGTCTCCAGCCCCTTCATCATCTGCGCGAAGCCCCTTCCCTCGACGCCGCCGAGCACGGCGTCGGCCGGTGCGCGGTATCCGTCGAAGGACAGCTCGCAGCTCTCGACCCCCTTGTAGCCGAGCTTGGGCAGATCGCGGGAGACCGTCAGTCCGGGCCCGTGCTCGGCCAGGAGCACGGAGATGCCGCTGTGGGCCGGGGTGGCGTCGGGGTCGGTCTTGCACAGCAGCGCGATGAGCCGGGAGCGGCGCGAGTTGGTGATCCATGTCTTCGTCCCGTCGACGACATAGCCGTCGGCGTCCTTGCGGGCGACGGTGCGCATGGCCTGGAGGTCGGAGCCGCCGCCCGGTTCGGTCAGCGCCATGGTGGCCCGTACCTCGCCGGTGGCCATGCGGGGGAGGTAGCGGCGCTTCTGCTCCTCGGTGCCGAAGTGCAGCAGCAGCTTGGCGACCACCGTGTGGCCGCCCATCGCACCGGCCAGGCTCATCCAGCCGCGCGCCAGCTCCTCCGCGACCAGCACGTAGCAGGGTGTGGAGACCGGTGTGCCGCCGTACTCCTCCGGGACGGCGAGCCCGAACACCCCCAGCTGTTTCATCGTCCCGATCAGGGCCTCGGGGTAGGTGTCGCTGTGCTCCAGTTCCCTTACGACGGGCTTCACCTCCTTGTCCACGAAGTCGCGCACCGTGCGGACGACGAAGCGCTCGTCCTCGGTCAGGATGTCGAGGGTGCTCATGCTCACGTCCCTTGCTGGTCCGGATGTGGCCCGCGCCGCCTCAGATGACGTGGTCGGCGTGCATCGCGTCGATCTCCTCCCGGCCGTAGCCGAGGGCCGCCAGGACGGCCCCGGTGTGCTCCCCGGCCGAGGGCACGGCGTCCATGCGCGGCGCCGTGCCCGCCAGATCCGCCGGGGGCCGCAGTGCCCGCACCGTGGCCCCGCCGGGGACCGGCACGTCCCGCCAGCGGTCGCGGGCGCTGAGGACGGGGTGGGCGAGGAACTCCTCGATGTCGTTGACTCCCGCGTTGGCGATGCCCGCCTCGTCGAGCTGCCGCATCACCTCGCCGCTGTCCGACTCGGCGAACCGCGCGGCCACGATGGCGTTCAGCTCCTGACGGTGTGCCACGCGCGCGGAGCCGGTGGCGAAGCGCGGGTCGGCCACGAGTTCCGGACGGCGCAGGAACCGCTGGCACAGGGCCGACCACTCCCGCTCGTTCTGGATGGAGAGGAGGACGTCCTTGCCGTCGGCGGCGGTGTAGGTGCCGTACGGGGCGATGGTCGCGTGCTGGGTGCCGATGCGGGGTGGCTGGCTGCCGCCGTAGCGGGTGTAGTACGCGGGCTGGCTCACCCACTCAGCGAGCGCCTCGAACAGCGAGACCTCCACGGCGCGGGCCACCCCCGTGGTGGCCCGCTGGAACAGGGCGGTGAGGATGCCCGAGTACGCGTACATGCCCGCGGCGATGTCGGCGACCGAGACCCCGGCGCGTGCGGTGCCGTGCTCGTTGCCCGTCAGCGAGACGAGGCCCGTCTGGCACTGCACCAGCAGGTCGTACGCCTTGCGGTCCGCCCAGGGCCCGCTCGTGCCGTAGCCGGATATCGCGCACGGGATGAGGGAGGGGAAGCGCTCGGCGAGGGCTTCGGGGCCGAGGCCCATGCGGTCCGCCGCGCCCGGCGCCAGGTTCTGGACGAACACGTCGGCGTCCGCGAGCAGTTGTTCCAGTACGTGGCGTCCGCGCTCCGACTTCAGGTCCAGCGTCACGGACTCCTTCGACCTGTTGAGCCACACGAAGTAGCTGGACTCTCCGTGCACGGTGGTGTCGTAGCGGCGGGCGAAGTCGCCCCCGCCGGGGCGCTCCACCTTGATGACCCGGGCGCCCAGATCGGCGAGCTGACGGGTGGCGAAGGGCGCCGCCACGGCCTGTTCGACGCTGACGACGGTGATACCGGTCAACGGGGGTGCGTCGGGTAGCTCGGTCATACGGCGACCTCCAGGAGCGTGCGGGGCCCGGTGCCGGGAATACCCTCATGATCGCTCACAACCGCACCGCTGAAACAGCGTTACGTGCCCCCGCTCCCGACCACACCGCCTTCCCCGAGGCCACCACACCGGGAGGCACGGCACGCGACCGCGCGGGTGACGTTCGGCTGAGCGGGGTCCTGGGCGGGGTCCTGGGCGGCGGGCGAGGTCATCGCCGGGTCTCCGCGAACCCCCGCCCCGCGCCCGCGCGGACGGGCAGGACCCCGAGGAGCAGTCCGCCCAGGGTGAAGACCACCCCCGTGCCGACCACCGCGGCCCACCCGCTGCCGCTCCACACCAGCGGGCCGATCAGTGAGCCGGTGGCGATACCGGCGAAGCGGAGGGTGAAGTAGAGGGTGTTCAGGCGGTTGTGGAGTGCGGGGTCGAGGGTGAACAGCAGGGTCTGGTTCACGGCCTGGCTGCCCCACACCCCCACGTCCACCACCACGACCCCCGCGATCAGCCACCACAGGCCGGTGCCGCCCGGCAGCAGGAGCAGCCACCCCGCCAGGATCACGCCGATCAGCGCGGCCAGGGCACCACGTCGCCCCAGCCTGTCCGCTGTCCGCCCCGCCCAGGGCGAGGCGAGGGCGCTGGCCGCCGCGACCAGCCCGAAGAGTCCGATCCCGGCCGGGCCGTAGTGGTAGTGGCGCTCCAGCAGGAAACTCAGGGCCGTCCAGAAGGCGCCGAAGGCGATCCCGACCAGCAGCCCGGACGACACGACCCGCCACACCAGCGGGTGCGAGGCCAGGCGCGGGAGTGAGGCGAGCAGGGCGCGGTAGGTGGTGGTGCCGGCGGCGGGGAGGTGCGGCAGATGCCGTCGCAGCACGAGTGCCAGCAGGAGGGTGAGCGCGCACGAGCAGACGTACACACCGCGCCATCCCGTCAGCTCGGCGAAGGCGCCGGAGTAGGCGCGGGAGGCGAGGACACCGACGAGGAGCCCCGCCTGCACGGTGCCCACCACCCGGCCGCTGCCCTCACGCGCGTCGGCGAGCGCCACCGCGAGCGGGGTGACGAGCTGGGGCAGGGGGGAGAACAGGCCCAGCGCGAAGCTCGCCGCGAGCAGCCACCACAGGGTGGGCGACAGCGCGCAGGCGGCCAGCGCGACGGCGGAGGCGGCCGTGAGGCGGAGGATCAGCCGGCGCCGGTCGCCGCTGTCGCCGAGCGGGACCAGCAGCAGGATGCCCGCCGCGTAGCCGAGCTGGGCCGAGGTCGCCACGGCCCCCGCGAGCGCGGGACCCGCGCCCAGCGAGGCGGCCATGGCGCCCAGCAGGGGCTGGCTGAGATAGACGTTGGCCGCGGTGACGGCGCTGGTGGCGGCCAGTACGCCCGTCAGCCGGCGGGCGGAGCGGTGGTCAGGGAGGACATGTGGTGCGTTCACATGATCCGACGCTAGGTGCCCCCCGGGTGGCATACTTTCGCTGTCACGCCATCGTCTGTCGAGAATGCGCCATGTACGGGAAGAGTGAGCAGCGCGAGGACTATCAGCATGTGCCCCGGCCGGTCGCGGCGATGGCCAGGGACCTGTCCGACGGGCACCACATCCCCACCCACCAGCATCCACGCGCCCAGCTCATCTACGGCACGACCGGAGCCATCACCGTCGTCACGGGACTCGGCACATGGGTGGCTCCCGCGACGCGCGGCGTCTGGATCCCCGCCGGTCTCCCGCATGCGATGACCTGCGCGGGAGCGGTGGCCATGCGCACCCTGTACGTCGATCCCGCGGCGGCCCGGCAGCTTCCCGCGCGGCCGACCGTCGTCTCGGTGCCCCCGCTGCTGCGCGAGCTGATCGACGAGGCGACGCGGCTGCCGGTGGAGTACGACCTGGAGGGCAGGGAGGGGAAGGTCATGGAACTCCTCCTCCTGGACCTGACGCCGCGCCCCGTCCCCGCGCTGCACCTGCCCGCCCCGGAGGACCCCCGGCTGGAGGACCTGTGCGCGGCGGTCCGCCGCCACCCGGCGGAGCCGTGGACGACCGCGCGCGCCGCCGCCCACGCCCATCTGAGCCCGCGCAGCCTCCAGCGCAGGTTCCTCGCCGCGACGGGGATGAGCCCGGCGCGCTGGGTGCAGCAGGCCCGGCTGCTGCACGCAGTCAACCTGCTCGCCAGAGGCACACCGGTCACCACCATCGCCACCGCCGTCGGTTACGGCACCCCCAGCGCGCTCACCGCGATGTTCCACCGCACGCTCGGCACCACACCCTCGGCCTACTTCTCCGACGAGTGACGGGGCGGTCGGTACTGGCGAGGGGCGCCCCTCTCCGCCGACTGCAAAAAGCCCCACCCCTCATGAGGGGTGGGGCCGTGTGGAGCGCCGGGCAGGCCTCGCACCTGCATCTCCCCGCAGGAAGCGGGGCGTCTTTCCTTGGACCACCGACGCCTGACACACCACCAGGTGTTCCGTTTCCGGCGGCGCGTTCAAGATCCACAGTACCCCATCGGACACCCCGCGCGGACCACGCGGACCACGCGGCCGTCGACGGGGGCGGCCCCTCTCCGAGCCACCCCCGGCCCTCCCCGCGACGTTTCGAGAAACGTTCCTTCACGCCGCGGAAGCGGTCACCCCGCAGGCGCGGTGCGGATGGCGGCGATGTCGAACTGGAGGCGGACTTTCTCGGAGACCATGGCACCGCCCTGCGCCAGCTTGGCGTTGTACGTCAGGCCCCAGTCGGAACGGTTGATGGTGGTGGTGCCGTCGAACCCGGCGCGCTGGTAGCCGAACGGGTCGGTGACGTAGCCGATGTAGGTGAGTTCCAGGTCGACGGGGCGGGTGACGTTCCGGATGGTGAGGTCACCGGTCATGCGGTAGACGTCGACGCCCACGAGCCGCACCGCGGTGCTGGTGAAGCTCATGTGCGGATATGTAGCGGCGTCCAGGAAGTCGCGGCCGATGAGGTGCGCGTCGCGCTGTTCCACGCCCGTCTGGACGCTGGCGGTGGACAGCGAGATCTCGGCTCGGGAGCGGGCCGGATCGCGGCCGTCGAAGTAGAGGCGGCTCTCGAACTCGGTGAACGCGCCGCGGACCGTGGTCACCATGGCGTGCCGGACGGAGAAACCGATCCTGCTGTGAGCCTGATCGATGATCCACTCGCCGGTGAGGGCCTCCAGACCAGGGTCATCCGTGAGGACGGCGGACCCGGCCGGTCCGGCGTGCTCCGGGGCCTCCGGTGCTGTGGCGACCGCCGAGCGGCGGAGGGAAGAGCTACGGCTGAACAAGTTCATGGGGCACGTTGTTACTTCAAGGTAAGTTTCGTCGCAAGTCCTGATCCGGTGCCGGAACTCGTGTACCCACGCGCCAGTTGACGCCGCCTCACAGACGCACGTCAGGCCGCGGAACCGCCCGCCGACTGAGCCACCATGATGCATCGCGCGGCATTCGGCACCACGGGGCGCGAATTTGCCGTCAGATCCTCCCCGAACCTGCACACGTTGGCCACCGGCCTCCCCGAGCCGCCAGACGGAGCTGCCGGACAAATGCCCTGCGGGGCTGTGCCGGGGACACACGGCGGTTAGAGTTCAGCGGTCCGCGGGAGTCCGCAGGCGAGAGGGGCGTGGGATGCATGCGGGCGGACGGGCTCAGTGAGCCGGAGCGGCGGTTGTGGGACGCGTTCGCGCGGGGCGACAAGGTCGATCTGCGTCCGGCCGGGACGGCGGAGGGGCCCACGGCGGAGGAGGGTTCCGGCTGGGGGCCCGAGCGGACGGTGCGTGCGTCCGTCATCCGCTCGCTGGTGCTCGGCGGTGCCGACACCGTGCCGGGTGAGACACCGGTCGTCCACCTCGTAGGGGCCCGGGTGTCGGGAAAGCTGCGCCTCGTCTTCGCCGAGGCGTGCTGCGTGCTGCGGCTGGAGGAGTGCTGGTTCGAGCAGGCGCCGCAGCTGTACGGGGCACGGTTGCACGTCACCGGGTTCGGCGGCTCGTGGCTGCCGGGACTGGGGGCCAACAGCGTCAGCGTCGGGGGAAACCTGGACCTGATGCACGCCCGTGTCGCGGGCACGGTGACGCTGACGGGTGCTCACATCGCGGGCAGCCTGCTGTTGCAGGGCGCGCGGCTTTCCGGGGCCGGGCCCAGAACCGGCACCAGGACCGACGGGATCGCGCTCGACGGGTCGCGGCTGGAGGTCGGCAGCGGCATCGTCGGCCGGGACGGGTTCCGCGCCGAAGGGGAGGTCCGCCTGCCGGGGGCACGCGCGCACGGGGGTCTGCTCCTGGACGGTGCCCGACTGCACCACCCGGGCGGCGACGCCCTGTTCGCCGAGGGCCTCCAGGCCGCCCGCGTCGACTGCGGCCAGGGGTTTCACGCCGACGGCGCGGTCGTCCTGACCGGCGCCGTCGTCGAAGGAACCGTCAGCTTCGAGGGCGGCACCGTACGGAACCCGGCCGGTGACGCCATAGCCTGCTCGCGCGTGCAGGCGTCCGAGGCGCACCTGGAGACCGCGCGTACGGAAGGCACCGTCGATCTGCGTCACGCGCGGCTCGACGTGCTGCGCACCGCGAACGGTGCGCCCGAGGTGCCCGACGTGTCTCCGCTGCGCCTGGACGGGCTCGTCTACCGCGCCTGGGAACCGGTGGCGCCCGTGGCGCACCGTCTCGCGACCCTGCGGCGCGATCCCGACGGATACCGGCCGCAGCCCTACCAGCAACTGGCCGCCGTCTGCCGGTCCGTCGGCCACGACGACGAGGCGCGCCGCGTGCTGCTGGCACGGCAGCGCTACCGCCGCGGCACCCTGCGGCCGGCCGGGCGCGCCTGGGGCCTGCTCCTCGACGCGACGGTCGGCCACGGGTACCGGCCATGGCTGGCCGGGCTCTGGCTGACGGCGCTCACCCTGCTGGGCACGGCGGCTTTCGGCGCCGCCGGCCCCAGGCCCGTCAAGCCGGGCGAGGGGGCGCCCTTCAGTCCCCTCGTCTACACCCTGGATCTGCTGATCCCCTTCGGCGGCCTGGGTCAGCGGAACTCCTGGTACTGGGAGGCGGGGCCGGTGCAGTGGCTCGCGTACGCGCTCGTCGCCGCGGGGTGGCTGCTGACGACCGCCGTCGTCGCGGGCGTGACCCGGGTGCTCAACCGGAACTGACGGGACGACGGGGCGACGGGGCGACGGGGCGAGTGGGCGAGTGGGCGGGAGCGCTGTCGGCGCGGCGCCCCCGTATCGCTGCTCGGGCTGCTCCTCGGTCCCGCTCAGGCCCTCCGGCTCTGGTCCGCCTGCCGCGCCACGTCCTCCAGCCTGTTCCGGTACTCCTCCCACCACGCCTCGTCGCCCGAGGGCATGTTGTCGTTGCCCTTGCGCATCCCGGTGGCACCGTCGATGAGTTCCCTGACGATGTCGGCGTGCCCCGCGTGCCGATGGGTCTCGGCGATCATGTGCACCAGGATGCCGTGCAGCGTCACCTCGCTCCTGTCGGCGGGCCAGTGCGCTACGTGTCCCGTCGCGTCCAGCGTCAGGGTCTCGATCGTCGCGTCCGCGTGCGCGTTCACCCGCGCGTAGAGGCCGACGATCTCCTCCCGCGACTCGTCAGCGGTGGCCCACATGTCCACGTTGTGCTCGGCCTCCTCCCTCAGCCAGGGCAGCAGTCCGGGAACCGGGCGGCCGAAGGTGTCGCCGAAATAGCCCAGTTCGCAGCCCGCCAGGTGCTTCACTAGTCCCAGCAGGTTGGTGCCGGTCGGGGTGAGGGGGCGTCGGATGTCGTACTCCGACAGGCCGTCGAGCTTCCACAGCAGGGCTTCGCGGCCGGTCCGCAGATAGCGGTGGAGCTGCGCCTTCGGGTCTGGTCCAGTCATGCGGGACAGCCAACCACCATGGGCGGGGAGGCGGTACCTGATTACGCGCTGCCGGTGTTCCGTCGGCGGGGATACGCTCACCTGCCATGGACACCGAGTCGTTGACGTCTTTCGACGGGGCCGCGATCAGCTATCACACGTGGCGCTCCGGCAGGCCCGACGACGCCGCGCTTCCGCCCGTGGTGCTGCAACACGGCTTCGCCGCCAGCACGGAGTCGAACTGGGTGCACACCGGCGTCGTGGCGGCGCTGAACGCGGCGGGCCGGGACGTGATCGGTGTGGACGCCCGCGGTCACGGGAGGTCGCAGAAGGGCAGCGACCCGTCCTTCTTCGGCGAGCGGAACATGTCGCGCGACCACCTGGCGCTCTTCGACCACCTCGGCCTGGACCAGGTCGACCTGGTGGGCTACTCGATGGGTGCGGTCATCTCCCTCCTCACCGCGAGCCACGACTCCCGTGTCCGCAGGCTCGTCGTGGGCGGGGTCGGCGCGGCCGTCGTCGAGCTGGGCGGGGTCGATACCCGGGCCACCGGCGGTGAAGGGCTGGCCGCCGCGCTCAGCGCCACGGACCCGTCCTCGCTCACGGGCCCCGGCGCGGCCTTCCGCCAGTTCGCCGAGGCCACGGGCGCGGACCTGCCGTCGCTCGCCGCTCAGGCCGCCGCCGTCCACAGCGGTCACATCGACGTCGGCGCCATCACCGCGCCGACGCTCCTGATCGCCGGGGACGACGACCCGCTGGCCGTCCGGCCCGGAACGCTCAGCGCGGCGATCCCGGACGCGAAGCTGCTGGGCCTGCCGGGGGACCATCTCTCCGTGGTGGGCCATCCGGAATTCGCCCCCGCCGTCGTGGACTTCCTGGCCCGGCCGTCCTGACGGGGCGGCGGGTGCGCGGTGCGCGGTACGGGGTACGGGTGCGACGCACCGGAGGGGGCCAGCGCCGCCCCCGGCCCCGGCTCAGGCCCCGGTACCGGCGGAGAGTGCGCCGATCTTCGGCACGGACGCCTTGCCCGTCGCGGTGACCGGGCCGCCCGACCAGTCGACCTTGAGCGAGGTCCGCTGGTCGGGCGGGGTGAGCAGCACACTGTCCGGGGTGACGGTCGGCACGCCGGTCATCTCCGGGTTGCTGAACGACAGCGGTGCCCAGGCGCTCTTGCCGGGGGCGAGGGTGACGGCCTTGCCCGCGCTTCCCTCGCGCTGCGGGTCGAAGGAGACCTGCTCACCGTCGGCGTTGAGGAAGGCGAGTCCCGGGAAGCCGCGGACGGTGCAGGACTCGCCGGAGTCGTTGGTGAAGACGAGGGCGAAGTTCTCCTGGCCCGCGCCCGGGTGGTTGGGGCCGATGGACGCCTTCAGGTCGGACGTGGCGCAGGAACCGGAGCCGTCGCCGGAGCCGCTCTGTGTGGTGGTCCTGCCGCCGCTCGTGCTCCCGCCCGTACCGCCACTGGTGCTGCCGCCCGTGCTGCTCTCGGAGGTCACGGTGCCGGATGAGCCGCCCGTGCCGCCCTCGCTGCCGCCGCCCGTCGTACCGGTACCAGTACCGGTGACGCCCTGCTGCTCGCTCTTCGACGCGGAGCCCGCGGGCACCGCGTCGCCCCCCGCCGAGCGCGGCTGCGCTCCCCCGTCCGCTCCCCCGGCGCAGCCCGCCAGCAGGGCGCCCGCCGCCACGGCGGCGGCGACCGACGCCGCGACCCTCACCTGCCGGAACGCACGCCCCCGCCCCGCGCCCAGACCGGCCCCCGCACCGGTCTCGGTACCGGCCTCGGCACCGGTGGCTCCGCACTCGCCCCGTTCCGTCTTCGTGTCCGCCTGGCGCGCCATGACCGCCTCACATCTCGCTGTCGTCGTCCCCCGCTGTCGGGCCGGACACAGATTTCGATGGCCGTACCACCGGAAAAGTTCACGGCGGCCGGAGACACACCCCACGAGACGGACGCTCAGGACGCGACGTGGAGGACGGCTCCGAGTGCCAGGAGGCCGAGCCCCGCGAGCATGCAGTCGACGGCCACCCGTATGAGGCGGAACTTGCGCGTCGCGAGTTCCGCCATGAACCCGAGATGGCCGGGCTCGTAGCCCGTCTCCAGCCAGGCGCGGAGCTGGTCGGGTGCGAGTCCTGGCCAGCTCGTCCAGCCGCGCCCCCGCAGATCAGGGCGCACCGCCACCAGCAGAAGGACCGTCGCGGCCAGCAGCGCGGCGGCGCCCAGGGACAGGGCCACGGCGGCCGGTGCGTCCGGGGCCAGTTCCCGCGCGGTCGAGGCCAGCGCCACCAGCGCCCCGCCGGACAGCGCCAGCAGCAGGCTCGCCTTGGTGTCCGAGCGGGTCAGGTCCGCCTGGAGCGTCGCGACAACGGCGGCCATACGAGACTGCGCCGTGTCGCTCCGCGCGTCGGATGGCGGACCGGATGGAGGGCCGGGTGGAGGGGTGGTGGGCATGGGTGCGGTCTCCCGCTTCGTCGTAGGGATGCGGTGCTCTGGGCGGGCACTCGGCGCGGGCCCGCCGGTCTCACGCGTCCGGCGCCGGTGTGGCCCACGTCGAACCGAGGATTGCGGGCAGGAAGGCCCGCAGGCCGCCGCGGGTGATCCTGGTGTCCTCCCACCGGCCGACGACGGGTGCGCCCGGCGCCCCGTCCCAGCGGTGGGTCCACAGCACACGTGCCGCCCGGGAGCGCTCGTCGTCCCCGGCCTCCTCGACGCGGAACCGCTCCAGTTCCCGCCAGGGGAACGCGGCGGCCACGGCGGCCAGTTCGGCGGCGACGGCCCGTACCGCCTCCGGAACCGTCCCCGAGTTCGTCCGCACACTGGTCAGCAGCCGGGCCCCGTCGACACACCACGGCCGTGCCTCGGCCGCGAGCGCGGCGCTCCGTACGGCGGGCACCGACATCAGGAACGCGGCGAAGTCGGCGTCCTCGGCGCGTAGTTCGGGGCCGGCCAGTTCCCCCAGGAGGCCGGCCTCTCCGTGGGCGTCGTGCCAGGCGTAGGCGGAGGAGACGTAGGGCAGTGCGAGGGGCAGGCCGACGCTCCACACCGTCAGATAGTCCTTGGACAGCTCGACGGCCTGCGCGGGCTTGCGCTTCCCGCGCAGCTCCTCCAGGTCGAAGTGGTCGAGGACTTCCAGGTCGAAGACAGTGACGGGGAAGCCCTCCACCCGCGTACGCACCACGCCCTGCGCGACGAGCCCTGCCGCGTGCCGTGCGATCTCACCGGCCAGCGGCAGCCGTGCCGCCTCCCTGGCGGTCTCCTTGAAGGAGACACCCTGGCCGCTCCCCGAGCGCCGTTCGCTCGCTTCGAGGTCGTCGGGGATCTCCTGCTCGATCCTGCCGAACCCCTCCGCGAGCCGCGCCGAGGCCGCCTCGTACTCCATGCCCTCGCGCTGTGCGAAACGCTCGCGCTCGGCCAGGAGCCCGGCGTGCGTCGCGGCGGCGCGGGCGCGGTCCCGCTCGACGGCGTCCAACTGGCGCTTCCCGTGCCGGTATCCGTAGCCCAGCAGCCCGGCCAGCCACAGCACGATGACGACACCCACCGCACCGGCGCCGAGAGTGAGTCCGACGGCGACGAAGACGGCGAGGGAGAGCGCGGCGAAGACCTGGTTGTGCGGGGTGCGGGTGAGTGCGTGGGGAGCGAGAGGAGTGCGGTTCATCCGGTGCGGTCCTGTTCTGTCCTGCGACGTGAGGGAGTACGGAAGCGGAGTGGGGGTGTGTCGTCAGGCACCGACATGGAGGTGTGCCGCCCACAGCGACGGTGTGACGGGGTATCTGTCGCGCTCGGCCCTGACCGCGGTGTGCAGCGCGTGTGCCGCGCGGCTGGTGTCGAGCACGTCGTACGGGGTTCTCAGGCCGGTGTAGAAGGCGTCGGCGACTCCGACGGCGGTGTCGTCGACGGTCTCCCACAGGGTGCCGATGACGTGCGGGAATCCGGCGAGCTGGAAGGCCGAGGTGAGGTGGATGGCCTCGTCCGCCAGCTCGGCGGCGTCGGCTGCGGCCGTCCGGCAGGCGGAGAGGTAGGCGAGCCGCACCCGGTCGAGCGCGACCGGGGCCAGCGCCGCGACGGTGAGCGGGGCCGTGGCGTGGTCGTGCAGCAGCAGGCGGCTGCGGGAGGGGTCGACGGGGTCGCTCTCGCCGTGGCACGCGAAGTGCGCGATCCGGGTGCGGGGGAGGTGGGCGAGGACGTTCTCCCTGGTCGGAAGGGCGGGGGCGGGGGTGCGGTCCGGCGCGCCCGTCGGGTCCGTCGGGTCCGGTTCCAGGAGCAGGACATGTTCCGGCACATGTTCCCCGACCGTCTCGTACTCCATGTGCACATGGCTCAGCTCAGCGCCGTCCAGGCCGGGCGTCGTGGGCATCGCGACGATCAGTCCCCGCTCCCCCGCCTCCCCCGCCTCCCTGGCCGGAGCCGGGCCCGTTGCCGCCAGGTTGGCCGTGTGGTCCGTCGTGCGCTGACGGGCGTGGCGCAGCGCACGCACCGTGGGGACGTAGGAGGAGACGACCCGGTCCATGACGGCGCGCCGTGCGGGGTCGGGCGCGTCCCGTTCGCCGTGGTGGCCCGCCGCGTGCAGCGGCAGCGCGCCGAGCGTCCCGCAGGGCACCCACCACACTCGTGGCCACGCGGCACCGGGCGGAACCGGCGCGTGGTGACCGAGTGCTTCCAGCACGGGTCCGGCGACGGCGTCCCACAGCCAGGCCAGCGTCCGCCGCAGCTCGCCCTGCGCCTCACGCCGTCGCCGTGCGTCCTCGTGCGAGGCCGCGTCGCGCACCGCCCGCTGGAAGGTGCCGACGGTGCGGGCGACCCCGTCGTGGGTCAGCTCGGGCAGGGCGAGCGCGGTGACACCGTCGGCGCCGACCAGCAGCGCGTCGCAGCGGTAGCGGCTGACGTTGACGAGGACGAGGTGGCCCGACCGCGCCTGGGCGCACAGTTCCCGGAGTGAGGGTGGCAGGCCGAAGGAGGCGAACCCCTCGCGGGAGCGGATCTCCGCCAGGAGCGCGGCGAAGGCCCGGGCCTGCTCGTCCCGGTCGGGGGCGAGCGGATCGCCCGCGCCCATGTCGGGCAGGGGCGTGTCGTCGTCGGAGGGCCGGTCCAGGGCGTCGCGTGCGGCGACGAACCGCGCCGCCAACTCGGGGTGCCGGGCGCGGAGTTCGGTCAGCTCGTCGCGTGTCTCCAACGCCTGGGCGAGGAGCACCGCGCGCCCCGCCTCCAGCAGCCGCAGGGCGCGCGTCGCGGGTGCCTCGCCCGTGTCGTCGGGGGCGGCGAGGGCCAGCGCCGCCGCGTCGCCCGCGAGACCGGCGAAGCCGCCGAGCGCGTACTGCTGGTCGGTGCGCGCCAGTTGGCGTGGCGCGACGGAGGGCAGCAGCCGTACGGCGTCCGCCAGCAGCCCGGCCGCACGGCGCAGGTTCTCGGCGCTCCCCCGGCCGCCGCCAGATGCCGGTGCCGGTGCTGGTGCCGGTGCCAGGAGCCCGGCGGCCGTCCTGGCCGCGCGCACGCGGGCCGAGGGCGGCGCCGAGTCCGTCGCGGCGGCCCGCGCGTAGGCCGAGACGGCGGCTTCCCTGTCCGCCGCGTCCCCGGTCAGCCGGTACCGCGTCAGCAGCGTGTCGCCCCACACCGTCAGCCGCAGCGCGCGGTCCGCGTGTGCCGAAGGGGTGGCCGTGGCGGCCTCCGCGCACAGTGCGACGGCCTCGTCCAGGTCGGCCGGTGTGCCCCCGCCCGACCCGCCCGATCCGCCCGATCCGCCCGACCGGAAGCGGTCGTGGAGCGCGCCACCGAGGTTGGCCAGGCAGCGCTCCCGCTGCGCGTGGCCCGGAGGGGTGTGTGCCACGGCCTCGCGGAACACCGCGACGACCGGCCCCCAGTCCTCTGCCGGTTCGCCGCGCAGGAGTGCGTGCAGCCGCTGGCCGCGCAGCACCGTACCCAGGTTGCACAGCACCAGCCACCGGTCGGTGCTCCCGGCCGGGGTGGCCTCGGCGGCCTCCGTCTGGACGCGTACGGCCGCTTCCAGGTCGGCGGGCCGCCGCGTACGCGCCGCGCGCAGCAGCAGGGCCTGGCCGAGGCTGGTGAGCGCCGTCCCCCTGACGGGGTGGCCGTGCGGGGCGGTCGCGGCGGCCTCCCGCAGCGCGGTGACGCCCGCGTCCAGGTCCGATGTGCTCCCGGTGCGCAGGTGACGGTGGATCAGCGCTCCGCCGAGGTTGACCAGGCGTGTCGGCCGCTGGGGTTCGTGTGCGCTGGTGGCGCTCAGTGCCGCGCGTCCCGCGTCGATGGCAGCGTCCAGGTCGGCCTGGTCGGTCGTCCGTTCGTAGCGGGTGCGGTACGCGAGGCCGAGGTTGGAGTGTGTCATGGCACGGTACGGGTGGTGGGCCGGGGCCGACCCTGTGGTCTCCGTGGTCTCCGTGGTCTCCGTGGTCTCCGTGGTCTCCGTGGTTTCGGTGGTCTCGGTGGCCTTGAGCGCGCGCTCGTTCGTCGCGATGGCGGCGTCCAGGTCCGCGAGGTTGCCGTCGCGCTCGTAGCGGGCCCGTAGCGTGCCCGCCAGGCCGTTCAGGCGCGGCGGCAGATCGGGGTCGTCCTCCGAGGTCGCCTCGACGGCGGCGCGCAGCGCGGCGAGCGCTTCGTCCAGGTCGGTGCCCCCGGCGCGGCGTTCGAAGCGGGCGTGCAGCGCGGTGCCGAGGTTCGCGAGGCGCTGCGGCAGGGCGGGGTGGCCGGGGTCGGTGGCGTCGAGCACACGGCGGTACTCCCGTACGACGGTGTCGAGCGGCCCGGTCTCGACGGAGTTCAGCGCGTGCCTCAGCCGCTGGATGACGTGCGGCTCCGCGGCGTCGGCGATATGGGGGAGCAACTGCGGCGGCAGATCGGTCGTGCCCGCGGTGAGACAGGGTGCGAACATCCGCGCGACCGCACGCAGTTCGTTCCGCGTCCGCGTGTCGTCCCACGGCTGGGACAGCGCCCGGAACAGTTCCAGCCAGCCGAGCCGGTAGGCGGCCTCGGTGTCCTCGGGATGTTGCCGCAGGAGCGCCGCGAGTTCAGCGGCTGAGGCACGCGCGTCCGGTGTTGCCGCGAGGGAGAAGTCGTCGAGGGCCTTGACGCGGCGCAGTGTGGCCCTGGCCGCCGCGAGCCGCTCGTCCCTCTCACGCCTCCGAAGTTCCTCGTTCACGCTGCGTGACGATATCTCACGTGACGTGCGTCGCAGTAAGGTTGCGGAAATCCGTCGACGGCGCCCCCGTCCGCCCCGTCCGCCCCGTCCGCCCCGTGCGGCGCGACGCGGCGACCGTCAGCCACACCGGAGGAACGACCTTGACCGACCGGGCCACCAGGAAGGCCAGGCGCACGGCCGACGCGCTGGCCTACGCCTGCGCGCACGCGGACGAGATCCGCGACGCACTCGGCGCCGGGGGCGCCGAGCGGGACCCGCTGGACGAGGTGCTGGATGCCGTGCGCCGCCGCGATGACGGTGAGGAGGCGCTGAACCGGCTGCACGAGCGGCTGCGGAGCGACGGGGACGCGCGGGGGCTCTACGGTCACGTGCGCGGCACGGGCGGCGCGGGTGGTGCGGCCGGGCCGGGCGGCACGGGTGGCAGGATCGCGGGCGTCTCCTCCGCCATGGACGAAGAGCCGGGCGAGCGGCTCCATGTGTGCCCCCACCGGCGCTGCACCCGCTACCACTGGGCGTCGGAGGTCTCCGGCGCGCCGCCCGTCTGCGCGGTCGACGGCACACCGCTGCCGCTGACCGCGCCCTCCGTGGGCATCTGACACCGTGGGCGGCCTGCTGACGGAACTCGGCAAGAAGCTCGCCGAGCGGTGGCTGTCGCTGCTCGTGCTGCCGGGTGCGCTGTACTTGGCGGCGCTGGGCGTCGCGCGGGAGCTGGGGCACGAGCGGTGGTACGCGGCGGGCGGGCTGCCCGGACGGCTCGCGCGGCACGCCGACCACCTGACGTCTCCGGCCGCGCCCGCCGCCGCGACAGTTCTCTTCCTCGTCACCTTTCTGCTCGCCTCGGCCGCTTGCGGGGTGGCCGCGCAGGCGCTGGGCTCTGTTCTGGAACGGTGCTGGCTGGCGCCCGGCTGGTCCGGGTGGCCCTCCGTGGCGCGGCGCCCGGTCCGGGCACTGACGCGTCGGCGCCGCGCCCGCTACGAGCGGCGGCGCGCGGGCCTCGCGCGGGTCACGGCCGAGGCCAGGCTCGCGACGGCTGCCGGGGGGCCGCTGGCCGACGAGGACGATGTGGCCGTCGCCCGGGAGCGGCTGCGCCGCGTCTCGCCAGGGTATCCCGGGCGGCCGACCTGGGCGGGTGACCGGATGCGCGCGGTGGAGACCGCGCTCCGCGAGAGCCTCGGCCTTGAACTGGGCGTGGTCTGGCCGCACTTGTGGCTGTACGTGCCCGAGAGCACTCGGGTCGAGGTGACGGCCGCGCGCGGGGCGATGGTCCGGGCGGCGGCGCTGGCCGGGTGGGGGCTGCTTTATGTGGGCGTGGGCGTGATGTGGTGGCCGGGGCTGTTGGTGGCGGCCGGGGTGGTGGGGGCGGGGTGGCGCCGGTTCCGCACCGCGACGGACGAGTACGCGCTGCTGACCGGTGCGGCCGTGCGGCTCCACGCTCACGAGCTGGCCCGTGCCCTGGCCATCGGCCACGCGGGGCCCCTCACCAAGGAGGCGGGCACGGCCCTGACGGCCTACCTCGCCAGCGGCCAGGCGCCGGCGGCTTCACTGCGCCTTCCCGCCGAGGGGGAGCCGCCTGGGGGCTCGCGCTGACGGCCCCTTCGCGGGGTGCGGAAGGAAAGGGGGTCGCCCCTTCACGGGGTGGTGCGACTTTCACAACCGCGCAAGCTTTCAACGTGTTTACACATCCCGTAGCGAGATGGCATTCCGCCGCTGCCATGTGCCAGGTCTCCTGGAGCCTGTGCGGCCTGCCCCGACTCGGGAGCAGCCCACTCCCCGACTCGTTGCCCATCCGCCAGAGCATGCGACGAGTGCACTTACAGCCCCGTTGGGTCCGCTCAGAGATACGGGAGCGCAGACGGGAGTGAGGAGAGCGAACATGCGCGAGTCGGAGACCTCTCCGCAGTCCGCGAGCCAGGTCATGCAGTTGGCTACGGGGTTTTGGGCTTCTCAGACTCTGGCGGCCTCGATCGAGGTGGGCCTGTTCGACTTCCTGCACCGCCACGGGCCCGCGACCATCAGCGAGACCGCGAGCCATCTGAAGCTCGCGGACAGGCCCGCGCGTATGATTCTTGCGGCGTGCGCTTCACTGGGCCTGCTGGACAAGCCTGATCAGCGATACTCCCTCAACGCCTTGTCACGGACGTACCTGGTCTCCAGCGAGCCGGACTATTTCGGCGGGCTCATCGGATTCCTCTCCGAGCACACCTATCTCGGCTGGCACAGGCTCACCGAGGCGTTGCGGAACGACAGGCCCACCACCTGGGATTCGGAGCACAGGGAGACGCTGTTCGATCCCGGCGACGACCTCATGAACGCGCTCTTCTGGAAGGCCACGCACGCCCTGTCCAGTGATACGGCCCGCCGACTCGCGCGGCAGATCGACTTCTCCGGCTCGCGGCGCCTGCTGGACGTCGGCGGAGGTTCCGGGGCCTTCCCCATCGAGATCTGCCGGACACACACCCACCTGACCGGGGCGGTGTTCGACCTGCCCCACGTGTGCGAGCTGTCCAAGAGCTTCATCCGGGACGCCGGACTCGAGGACCGGGTAGAAACCCGTCCCGGTGACTTCATCACCGACGCGGCCCTGCCCGGCGGGTACGACACCATCGTCCTTTCGATGATCATGCACGACTGGGACCCGGACACCGACCGTCTGATCCTGGCCAAGTGCTTCGAGGCCCTGCCCCGCGGCGGCACGCTCATGATCTGCGAGTTCTTCCTCAACGAGGAACGCACCGGCCCGCCCGAGGCCGCACTGATGGGGCTGACGATGCTCGTGGAGACGCTGAAGGGCGACAACTACTCCCACACCGACTACGCCGCATGGCTCGCCGACGCCGGGTTCACCGGGGTGGAACTCCACTCGTTCCAGGCGGCCGGCGCCAACGGCGTGCTCTTGGCCCGGAAACCGTGAACGGAGGTCCACAATGACTGACCAATTCGACAAGCAGACCTTCACCGAAGACCTCATGCGTGCGGCCCGCGCGCTGAACGCTCCGGTCGACCACGGCGCCACACGTACGGTCCTGGACACCTTCGAGGAGCACTTCTCTCGTGGAGCCGTGCTGTGGAAGACCACGGATCAGCCCGGTGCACAGCTCTCCTACCGGGTTTTCTCCCGGTTGAAGAGCGACACGGTGGCTCTCGCGCTCGACGCCGGTCTGCTCCACAAGGAGCATCCACTGATCGATGCGGTCAATGCCTGGTCGGGCAGGTACGGGGGCACCCCGGTCCAGTCATGTGACTTCGACGCGGGCCGGGGCCTGGCCAAGACCTGGTTGTGGCTGGGCGGCCTGCATCCCGCGCGTGAGATCCTCACCGGCCGCGGCATCCCCGTCGCGCTCACGCGGCACCTGGATGCGTTCACTGATCTGGGTTTCGACTACGTGCGCTTCGTCGCCTGCGACTGGCGTCACTCAACAATCAACATCTACTTCCGGGCGCGCGGACCGCTCACCCCTCAACACTTCGGCCGCATCGTCGGCCTGGCCGAGGCCCGCCAGGTCGAGCCCGCGCTGGCCGACACTGTGCTCGGGGCGGTCCCCGAGGACTACTGCGTCGCGGTCACCATCAAGCCGGACACCGGAGTGATCGAGCGCGTCTGCTTCTACGCGCTGCGGATCCCCCGACACCAGTTGCCGCCGCTGCCCGAGCGGATTCGCCGCTTCTTCGACGCAACCCCGAACTACGATGCCGAGGAGTGCAACGTCGTCGGATGGTCCTTCGGCCGATCCGGCCCCTACGTCAAGGCCGAGCACTCACGCAGCGGCGGTATGGCCGAGCTCCTCGCCGGATGGAACTGCCTCTTCCACGGCGACGAGGGAATCGATCACGACCTGAGGAACTCGGACGTTCCCAGTCATCGCGGCGGCCTCGTACGCTCATGACGCCAGTCATCCACGACAACCTGCCCCGGGTCGACGAACTGCTCGATCCACGCCGCAACGCGCCCCTGTGGCAGCAACTCGAACAGGTGCCTTCCGACCTCCGTACGGCTGGTCTGGGCAACACCGTGCTGCTGCTGCGCCACGCGGACGGGAAAGCAGTGCTGGCCTGCCGGTCCTTCCGGCAGGGGCTGCTCGCCGGCCTTGAGGCGGCCGATGGCACCCCTGTCGAACCGTGCTTCGTCGCCCGGCGGCAAAGGTCGCTCAACCAACTCGACGGTCCGGAGCACGCCCGGCAACGGCGTCTGGCAGGGCCGGCCTTGCGTCCCGTGTTCGCCGATCGCCTGCGGCCGCTGATGCGCGAGGTCATGCACGGGCTGATCGACGCGGTCCCGCCCACGGGAATCTGCGACGCGGTCACCAGCCTCTCCCACCCGTACACCATCCCCGTCATCTGTGCCGCTCTCGGTGTCCCCGCCAGCGACACGGCTCTGTTCTCCCGAGTGGCCGACGCGTGGACCCGTGCCTTCTTCGATCCCGCCGCCGTCCCCGAGGCCCTGGACGCCCATCAAGCCATCGACGCCTATTCCGCGCGTCTGATCGACGAGCGCCGGGCCCGCCCGGGTCGTGATCTCATCAGCGAGCTCCTGGCGCAGGAGACGGCGGGCGATGCGTGGGAGCCGCAGACCCTCATCGAGTTGCTCTCGGCGCTCATCGTGGCAGGCACCGACACTACCCGCGTGCAGCTCGCCAGCATCATCGAACACCTCTCCCACCACTCCGAACGCTGGCAGGCGCTGCGCGACGATCCCTCCCAGATCCCGGCCACCGTGGAAGAGATCATCCGCCTCACTCCCGTGGCGAGCCTCCTGCGCAGAACCGCCATCGCGGACGTCGACCTCGGCGGGCTCGTCATCCCGGAGGGCACCGTCGTCACGCTCGCCATCCCCGTCATGAACCGCGATCCCGACGTCTTTCCCGATCCGGACCGCATCGACCTCGCGCGCCCCAACGCCCAAGCGCACCTGTCCTTCGGCGGCGGCGCACACTTCTGCCTCGGAAACGCCTTGGGCCGCGCCGAAATCCACGAAGCTCTCGCCGCGCTCACCGCACGCATCACGGAACTCACACCCGCGCGGCCTGCGGTGTGGAGGCCCCCGCATTCGCTGCAAGGCCCCGCCCGACTGCCGCTGCACATCTCCCGCAGGCGCGCAGACTGACCCCAGTTCCAGGAGGCCCCCGTGCGCTGGACCCAACCCGTTGATGTCCTGCAACTCATGTCGCGGCGCGAGATACGGGAAAACCCCTACCCGCTGTACACCTGGCTACGGGAGAACCATCCCGTCTACCTCAACCCCACGGGCAATATCGCCCTGATCAGCGCCTGGCGCCACGCGCACGTGCTGAAAGACCCGGCCCTGCGAGGCATGGATCGGGACCGGCTGGCCAAGGCGAATCCCCGCTACGCCACATCCCGCACCCTGCGCATCGTGCTGGACTCCTTCGTCAACAAGAGCCGGCCCGATCACACACGGCTGCGCAAGCTCCTCGCCCCGCTGTACACGCCGGACGCGGTGGAGCGGCTGCGCCCGCAGATCTCCGCGAACTTCGAGCGGCGCATCCTCGGGATCAGGCAGCGGCTGCTCGAAGGGCAGACCGTCGACCTGCACACCGAGTTGACCTGCCCCCTCGCCGCCGACGCCGCCGGTGCTCACGTCGGCATCCCCGAGCCCGACCGGAATCTCTTGCAGCAGTACGTGCACACCGCTTTTACCGCCTTCCACCCCGCTGCCACCGAGGCCGTCGACCGGGAGGCGGACCAGGCCACCTCGAACCTGTACGCGTACTACGCCGACCTCATGAAGTCCACAGAGCTCCCACCCGGCAGTGCGCTGAGCGTCCTGAGCGCGCCCGACGTTCTGGACCGTCATCACATCACCGAAGAGGAACGGCAGAACCTGCTGTGGGTGGTGTGGATGGCGGCCCATGAATCGTCCATCGCCGCTCTGGACCAGGCACTCATGACCTACGTCGCCCACCCCCAGCACGCTGACCTGGTCATGGTGCCGGAAGCCCTCCCGAACTACATCCATGAGGGTCTGCGCTACGAGGCGCCGCTCATGTTCAACGGCTCACGCATCGGCGCTGTCAAGGACATCGACATCGGCGGGGTGCACATCCCCGAAGGAGTCGGCGTTCACTTCTTGCCCGGCGCCCTCAACCGTGACCCCGAGCAGTACGACGACCCGGACACCTTCCTCCCCCGGCGGCACAACGCCCAGACACACACCAGCTTCTTCTTCGGCATCCACCGCTGCATCGGAGTGCCGCTGGTCATGCTGGAAATGACGATCCTGCTGCCGGCCTTCCACCGCTACCTCGGTCCTCTCGCCCCAGCTCTGACCGCCGAATACGCCCGGGAAACCACACAGCGCACCCTGGACCACCTCTGGGCACGGCTCGCGTGACCCGCCACCTTGTGCTCGACGGTTTGCAGTCCATGCCCAAGACCGAAGGGAGAATCCAGTGACGATCAACAAGCCAGGCGAAATGCCACCCGACAGCTTCTTCCTGCACCCTCCGGCCTTCCCCAGCCACGAAGAACACCGCAGCCATCTCAAGCAGCGCCTGACGGCGGCGTTCCGCCACTTCGGCCGACTCGGCTTCGACGAGGGTATAGCGGGACACATCACCGCCCAAGACCCCGAGCACACCGGGACCTTCTGGGCCAACCCGCTGGGCATCCCCTTCCCCCACATCACCCCGCAGAACCTGGTCCGGGTCGACGGAGACACCGCGCGTACCGTCGAAGGCAGCCACGTCGTCAACATCGGCGCCTTCTACATCCACGCCGAAATCCACGCCGCCCGGCCCGACGTCCAAGCCGTTGTCCACCTGCACTCCACCCACGGGCGCGCCTGGTCCGCACTCGGTGAACCACTCGCACCCCTCACCCAGGACCACTGCCCGTTCTTTGAAGACCACACCGTCTTCAACGACTACAACGGCATCGTCCTGGACCGGACAGAGGGAAAACGCATCGCCACCGCCCTGGGACCGAATAAGGCCATCATCCTGCGCAACCACGGCCTGCTCACCGCGGCCCAGACCCTCGACGCGGCCGTCTGGTGGTTCACCCTCATGGACAAGGCCTGCGAGATCAGCCTCCTCGCCCATGCCGCAGGCCGACCCATCCCCATCCCGGACCAGGAAGCCCGCGCGACCCGAGACCAGATCGGCACACACCTCATCGGCTACAACAGCGCCCAGCCCCTCCTCGCGGTCGCGCACGAAACCCTCCACGACAGCCGAGGGCCTGGCGGGTGAACGGGTCTTCCAGGACTTTCGCAGCCAGCACCACGGACGACCGGAAACTCCCCGGTCCGTACCGCAACCCTGTCCCTGGCCGTCCGAAGCAGCCCCGTCCTGACCCGCACACCAACGAAACCGCCCATTGCCCCGTATGAGATCAAATCGCGGGGTTTCATCTCAGCTTCTTACATGTGGGAGACGTGCGTCGTCGCGTCGAAGGGGCGGCGCGGGGGGCTCGGCCGCGGATCCGGGGCCGAGCCCGTGTAGAGCCAGCCGAGCAGTTTCTCCTGCGGGGCGACGCCGACGCAGTCACGTACCCACGGGGACTCGACGGTCAGACCGGTGCGCCACATCGTGCCCCACCCCCTGCTGTGCAGGAGGAGCTGGAGGGTGCCGACCACCGAGACGGCAGCGGCCAGCTGCTCCCACTCCGGCACCTTGGGGTGATCGGGAACCGGACAGAACACGAGGGACAGGAGCAGCGGCGCACGCAGAGGCGCGGCGAGGGCGCGCTCCACGCGTTCCGGTGGGGCTGCCTGTGCGAGCGCCTTGCCGAGGCGTTCGCGGGCCTCACCCCTGACGGTGACGAGCCGCCAGGGCTTGAGCGCACCGTGGTCGGGTGCGGTCGAGGCCGCCTGGATCAGTTCCAGGAGTTCGCTGTCGTCCGGCGCCGGGCCGGTCAGCCGTGGCGCGCTGCGCCGGGTCCGTACTGCCTCCATGACCTCCACGAGGCCCTCCTTCGTATGACGAGGGGGAAACGGTCGCGCACGGGCTGATCAGATGCGGAGTTCTTCGTAAACGGTGCCGTCGTAATCGGCGGCGACGAGCCTCATCGGGGCCGTGGCCTCGCTGCTCGGGCGGTAGGGCCACCAGTTGACGAGAATGGTCACGCGCGGTGCACCCGAGGCCGGTCCGGGTTCGCCGAGGACTTCTTTACGACTGAGCACTGCGTGCCAAAGGTTCCCGGGGAAGCGGGCATAGGTGTTTGCCGAGGGGAATACATGCACCTTCTCCTTGGACTGGAGGTCGGGCTGCCCGGGGAAGACCGTGAGCAGCCCGTCAGGTGCCGTCGTGAGGAAGAAAACGCTGCTCAGCATGGGGGATTCCAGGGCCCCTGTCTGTGGGTTCTCCCCGAAATCGCGGTGCACGCCGAACTCGAAGTTCTCCGCATAGGGCGCGGTGAGCCGTCCGAGCCACCACTCGACGCCCACCGCGCGTTCGCGGACGGTGGCGTCGATTTCGGGTAGGAAATACTTTTGGACAGCTTCTTCGACGAGATTGCAGGGGTCTTTCCCCAACTCGTACCAGAAAGTCTGATGGTAAGGGCTGACGCCATTCATGTTCGCGGGATCAGTTGCCCGTCCGACGGCATTCCCCAGCCGGGAAAGCTGTTCATTCGGCAGCAATTCCGGGCTACATTCGAGAAGCTGCATGAACTCAGCGTACACAGACCGGTTCGAAAGGGATAGGTGTTCGTTGCCCGTCCCCGTACACAGGAAGGCTCACTGTGGCAACAAAGGATTCCGGTTCCCTTTCCGGGGAGAATGCGGGCGGGCTCTCCCGGCGTTCCGTGCTCCGGCGTACGGGCGCCGCGGGCGGGGCGCTCTGGCTCTCCCAGGCCGCTGCGGGCGCCGCCTCGGCCGCGCCGCGCCCCTCGGCGGCGGACGAGGACACGGTGGAGGTGCACGAGAGCGCGAACCTCGCCGTCGCCCTCTCGCCCGACGGCCGGACGCTGGCCATCGACGCGCTCAACGCGATCTGGCTGCTGCCCGCGCGCGGTGGTACCGCGCGCAGGCTGACGGACGACGAGCAGGACGCGTCGCAGCCGCACTGGTCACCGGACGCCCGTAGCCTGGTCTTCCAGTCCTACCGTGAGGGCACCTACGACCTGTGGCGGATCGGCGCCGACGGCTCGGATCTGCACCGTCTCACCAGCGGCCACGGCTACGACCAGGAGCCCCGCTTCTCGCCCGACGGCCGTCACATCGTCTTCGGTTCCGACCGTGGCAACGCGGGCCGCATCTGGCTGCTGGACACCGGGAGCGGGGCGCTGCGCGCGCTCACCGAGGGCGACCGGATGTGCGGCATGCCCGCCTGGTCACCCGACGGGCGCCGGGTCGCGTATGTGGCCGACGGCGGCACCATGGAGGAGGTCGAGGTGTCCTCGGGTGCGACGCGGCGGCTGTTCGCCGCGCCGGAGGGTGCCACCCTGCACGGCCCCGCCTTCAGCCCGGACGGCACCCGGCTCGCCTATGTGCGCACCACAGGCCCGCGTGCCCAACTCATGCTGGACGAGGAGGCGTTGACGGACGGGGAGGACGTGTTCCCGCTCGCGCCCGTCTGGGTCTCCGGCGAGGAGCTGCTCTACACCGCCGACGGCCGCATACGCCGCCGCGCGGCCACCACGAGCGCGAAGAGCGCGAAGGACACGAAGGACACGCACGAGGATGTCCCGTTCAGCGTGACGGTGAGCGTCGCGCGTGCCGCGTACCGGCGCCGTGCCCCCGAGCTGACCTCGGACCGCACGCACGATGTGCTCGGCATCGCCGATCCCGTCCTCTCCCCCGACGGCCGTAAGGTCGCCTTCCGGGCGCTCAACGCGCTCTGGCTGCTGCCGGTCGGCGGCAGGCCCCGGAAGATCGTGGACGACGGCTATTTCAACGCCGCGCCCGACTGGTCCCCCGACGGCCGCACCCTGGTCTACGTAAGCGACCGCGCAGGTGTACCGAATCTGTGGTCCTACGATGTGGCGGCCGGCACGTCCCGGCAACTGACGGGCCTGCCCGACGGGCAGTTGTCCCCCCGCTGGTCGCCGGACGGCTCGCGCATCGCGTACCAGGACGAGAGCGGGGCCACCTGGGTGCTGAGGGTCGCCGACGGCACCGTCACCAAGGTGCTGACCCCGCTCTACCAGCCGGGTCCGCCCTCCTGGTCGCCCGACGGCAAGGTGCTGGCGATGGCCGCTGTGGTGCCGTATTCCAAGCGCGGCAGCTCGGGCCACAACCAGGTGCTGACGGTGAACCTGGAGACGGACGAGGTGGTCTACCAGCCCGTCGCACCAGAGCGCTCCGTCTCCACGCGCAGCGGCGACGGCCCGGTATGGACGCGGGACGGCAAGCACTTCGTCGTCGGCATGGAGAGCCTGGCGTGGCGGGTGCCCGTGGACGCAGGGGGCCGGATCACGGGCGAGCCCCGGCAGATCACCGACGAGGTCACCGACTCCCTGTCCGTCTCGGCGGACAGCGGCACCCTGCTCTACCTCTCCGGCGGGCGCCTGCGCACCGTCGGCCTCGACGGCGGCACACCGCGCACCGTCCCCACGCGGCTGACGTGGCGTCACAGACCGGCCCCTGCCGGGCGCACGGTCATCAGGGCGGGGGCCGTGTGGGACGGCGAGGCGTCGGAGCTGCGTCAGGACGTGGACGTCGTCGTGGACGGCGGGCGCATCGTGGAGGTGGCGGGGCGCGGGGCCGCGCGCGGTGACCGCGTCGTGGACGCCTCGGGGCTCACCGTCATGCCGGGCCTGATCGACACGCACAACCACTGGCACTGGCGCGGGCCCCAGTGGGGTGACCGGCAGGGGCGCGCGTGGCTGGCGTACGGCGTCACGACGAGCAGGTCTCCGGGCGACCCGGCGTATCAGATGGTGGAGAACAGGGAGGCCCTCGCCTCGGGCAGCAGGGTGGGCCCGCGCTATCTCGGCACGGGCGAGGGCATGGAGGGGACGCGCGCGTACCACCGGGTGATGCGGCCCGTCTTCTCCCGTGAGCAGCTCGACCGCGACCTGGACCGTGCCTTCGCGCTCGGCTACAACGTGCTGAAGTCCTACATCCGGCTGCCCGTCTCCTACGAGCGGCACGCGGTGGCCCGCGCGCACGCGCACGGTGTGCCCGCCACCTCGCACTATCTGTACCCGGCCGTGCGGACCGGGTTCGACGGGATGGAGCACACAGGCGGCGGCAACCGGCTCGGCTACTCACGCACCCTCAGTTTCGCCGCGGGGCGGGCGTTCTCCGACTCCGTCGCGCTGCTCGCGGCCAGTGGCATGTGGATCTCGACGACGACGCTGTTCGCCATGGAGCTGTTCGTCGACGACCGCTCGCTCATCGAGGACGAGCGCACGCGGGTGCTCTTCCCGGCCTGGGAGTACGAGCGGCTGAGGCAGAAGGCCGAGGACGCGAAGGGCGGCCCGCCGGCAGAGCTGTACCACGAGTGGACCGTGGGCGATGTGGACATGCTGCTGCGGGTGCAGCGCGCGGGCGGCCTCGTGGTGGCGGGCACCGACGCGGCGCTGGACGACATCGGCATCAGCATCCACCAGAACCTGCGTGTGATGGTGAAGTACGGCTTCACACCGCGCGAGGCGCTGCGCACCGCGACGGTCAACGCCGCGCGCTGTCTGGGGGTGGCGGACCAGCTCGGCGCGGTGGCGCCCGGGCACCTCGCCGACCTGGCCTTCGTCGAGGGCGATCCGCTGCGGGACATCGACACCGCCGCTGCCGTACGCGAGGTGATGGTCGGCGGCCGGTCCTTCACCGTGCCCGAACTGCTCACACCCTTCCGGGAGCGGGAGACGCGGAAGAAGCGGGAGCGCTCGGTGCGCAACGAGGTGCGGGCCGAGGCACCTACCGCGGCCCGCGACAAGGAGCACTACTGGCACGGACCCGAGTGGCGCACACGGGGCTGCTGCCGCTGACGCCAGTGGGCCCCGGGGACACGTCCCCGGGGCCCACACGTTCCGCGCACCCCGCGAGCCGGGGTGCGGCGGGGTCAGCCGGCGCCGCCCGGAGCGCCCGCGGTGACGTCGAGCCAACTGGCGTACAGCCCCGCGTACACACCCCCGCGCCGCAGCAGGTCACCGTGCGCACCGCGCTCGGCGAGGCGTCCGTGCGCGAACACGAGGATCTCGTCGGCGCGTTCGGCGGTCGCCAGGCGGTGCGCGATGGTGAGGGAGGTGCGCCCTGCGGAGAGGTTCTCCAGCGCGTAGGTGAGACGGGTGTCGGTGGCCGGGTCGACGGAGGAGGTGGCCTCGTCGAGGATGAGCAGCCCCGGGTCGGCCACATGGGCGCGGGCGAGTGCCACCAACTGTCGCTCCCCCAGCGACAGGTTCTCCCCGCGCTGCCCCGTCCTGGTGTGCGGTCCGTCAGGCAGCGCGGCGAGCCAGTCGCCGAGGCCGAGATACCCGAAAGCCTCCGTGATCTCCTCGTCCGTGGCCCCGGGCTTCCCGAAGCGCACATTTTCGGCGACGGTCGAGTCGAAGAGGAAGCAGTCCTGGGGCACCATCACCACCCGCGAGCGCAGCGAGGCGGGCGCGAGGTCGCGCACGTCGGTGCCGCCGAGCAGTATCCGGCCGCTCGTCGGGTCGGCGAGGCGCGCCAGCAGCTTGGCCAGGGTCGTCTTGCCCGCGCCCGTGGCGCCGACGACGGCGACACGGGCACCCGCCGCCACGCTCAGGCTGACGTCGGCCAGCACGGGCTCGGCGCCCTCCTGGTAGGCGTAGGAGAGTTCCCGCACCTCCAGCGCGTGTGCTTGGCGCGGCAGTACGACACCGTCGCGGGGCGCTGGGACCTCGATGGGTGTGTCGAGGAGGTCGAGCACCTTGCGCCATCCGGCGACGGCGGTCTGGGTGTGGTCGATGACCTCGGTCAGTTCGGTGACGGGTTCCAGGAACAGGTTCACCAGGAGCAGGAACGCCACGAGGGTGCCCGCCGTCAGCCCCGCCAGGGGGCCGAGGGCGATGCCCACGGCGACGACGCCGACCACGGTGAGGGTGCCGAAGAACTCCCCTGAGGTGAACACCAGTGCGGCGAAGAGCCCGGCCCTGATCTTCGAGTCCCGCCACCGGTGGATGGCGCGGAACGTGCGTGCGGTGGTGCGCCGCTGGATGCCGTAGCCGCGGATGACGCCGGCGCCCTGCACCGTCTCGGAGACGACGGTCAGCAGCCCGCTCACATCGGTGCGGACGCGGTCGTGTGCGGCGCCGAGGCGGCGTTGCAGTGCGCGGAGCATGAGCACGAGCGGGACGACGATGAGCACCACGACGAGCGTCAGCCGCCAGTCGTAGACGGCCATGGTGACGAGGGTGGCGGTCATGATGGCGCCGTTGACGATCCAGGCGATGCCGCCCCATTGCAGGAAGATGCCCAGGGCCTCCACGTCCGCGCTGACGCGGGAGACGAGGGCGCCGCGCTGCCGGGTGGACTGTTCGGCGACGCTGAGCCGGTGCACGTGTGCGAACGCCTTCACACGCAACTGGCACAGTGCGCGCTCGCTGGCCATGGCCAGCCGCTTCTGGGTGGTGCGGGTGACCACCGCCGTTGCGCCGACGGCCACCACCCCGATCATCGCGAGCCGGTAGACGGTGCCCATGTCCACCTTGCCGTCCGCGAGGCCCTTGTCCAGTACCTGCTGGACGAGTACGGGCACGACCACGCGGCCCACGCCGCCGAGCAGGGCCAGCAGGAGGGTGAGCCGGATGCCGCGCAGCAGTTCGGGGCTGGCGGCGATGCCCCGGCACAGGATGCCGACGGCGCCGGGACGTGCGGCCTCGGGCTCCGTGGTGTGCGGTCCCGTGCCGGGTGAGGGGGTGGTGCCGTGCCCGGACGCGGTGCTGTCCTGTCCCCCGGCTTCCGGGGGGTGCCCTTCGGGTGGTGTGCCGGGTCCGGGGGCCTCCGCTGTCGCGTCGTTCGTCTGCGCCGTGGTCATCGCACTCCTCCGGCCCGCTCGGTCTCGTAGGCGGTCACGAGGTCTTCGTAGCCGGGTGCCGTCGCCAGCAGGTGCTGGTGGGTGCCCACGCGGGGCGTACGGGCCCGGTCCAGGTAGAGCACCTGGTCGGCGAGGGCGAGGGTGGCGGGCCGGTTGGCGACGATGACCGTCGTCAGGTCGGCGCGCTCGCTCGCGAGGGAGCCGAGGATGCGGGCCTCTGTGGTGGGGTCGACGGCGGAGGTGGCGTCGTCGAGCAGCAGCAGTCCCGGGCGCCGTACGAGCGCGCGGGCCAGTGCCACGCGCTGGCGCTGTCCGCCGGAGAGGGTGACGCCGCGTTCGCCGACGACGGTGGCCAGGCCCTGCGGGAGCGCGTCGACGAACTCGTCGGCGCCGGAGAGCCTCAGCGCTTCGCGGAGTTGTGCCGCGTCGGCCTCGTGTCCGAGGAGGATGTTCTCCTCCAGGCTGGCGGCGAAGAGGAACGGTTCCTGGAAGACGGTGGCGCAGGAGGCGGCGAGGCTCGCGGCCGAGATGTCGCCGACGGGGGTGCCGCCGATGCGCAGCGTTCCCCCGTCCAGGGGCAGCAGCCGCGCGAGCAGCAGCAGGAGGGTGCTCTTGCCGCTGCCCGTGGGGCCCACCACTGCCAGGGTGGAGCCGGGGGGCACGGTGAAGCCGACTCCGTCGACGATCCGGGGCCCGTCCTTGCTGTCGCCCCCATCGTCCCCGTCGTTCGTGTCGTTCGTGTCGTTCGTGTCGTTCGCGGCATGGCCGAAGGCGAGGCCCTCGGCCTCGATCGACAGCGGCCCCGCGGGCAGTGTGCGGGTGCCGGGCGAGGGGTGCAGGGGTTCGTCCAGGACGCCGCGGACCCGTTCGTAACCGGCGACGGAGCGGGGGACGTCGCCGAGTACGTAGCCGATGATGCGCAGTGGGAAGGTCAGCAGCGTGAAGAGGTTGATGAAGCTGACGAGGGTGCCGACGGTGATCTCGCCGCTGTTGACCCGCCAGGCTCCGGCCACGACGAGCGCGACGACGGTGAGCGCCGGCACCGACTCCAGCAGCACGTCGAAGGTGGCGTCGCGCTTGGCGATCTCGGTCTTGGCCTCCCGCAGCCGCTGGGCGACCTTCTCGAAGCGGGCCCGCTCGGTCTCCTCGCCGCCGAGGACCTTCACGGTGAACGCACCGTCGAAGCTCTCGTGCGCGACGGCCGACAGCTCGCCGATGCGCTGCTGGGCGAGGGTGGAGGGCGGTTCGATGCGCCGCTGGTAGACGGCGTTGAGCACGACGAGCGCGGGCACGATCAGCACGCCGACGGCGGCGAGCACCGGATCGGTGACGAAGATCCACACGCCCGCCGTGACGAAGAGGAGGACCAGTCCGCCCGCCAGGGGGATCTTGGAGGGCACTTCGACGGCGGCCTCGGTGTCGGCGTTCGCGTGCGCCAACAGCGTTCCGGTGGGCCGACGTTGGTGGTAGAGGTACGGCAGTGCCTGGTAGCGGGTGACGACCTGCTCCCGCAGTGAGGCGTCGGAGCGGGCCTTGACGACGGCCGACATGCAGCGGCGCAGCACCGTCGAGGCCGTCTTGACGACGCCCACCGCCAGCAGTGCCAGCGCTCCGGCCACCATGGCGGCCGTGGACAGTTCCTCGTGCGCGAAGCGCGGGACCACCACGCGGTCGACGACCTCGCCCAGGGCGTAGGAGGAGGCCACGACCGCGACGCCGTAGGCCGCCGAGCCGAGCAGCGCGAGGGCGAACGGCCGGGGGTGCAGCCGGATCACCGCCAGCACCAGCCGGGCTCCGCGGCGCATCATACGACCGCCGGATTCAGTATCGGACATCGCCCCAGAATAGTGAAGGCGTGCTGTTCGACGCGGGCCCTGGACGGGTTTTCCCGGCCCTGCGCGAAATGGGCACCGAATTCCAGGGGAGGGAAAGGTGAGGGGAACCGGGAGGGGAAATGGGAAACGCCCGGAGGCAGCCTTCACTGCCTTCCGGGCGCCCCTTTCCGCAGGGCATGAAGGGGTAGGGCGAGGTATGGAGAGATACGGTCGAGGTGCCCCGGTCTCACGCGTCGAGGCGGAAGATGATTTCCCGCACGTCCTCGCCACGGGAATTGGCGAAGGACTCCTCCTCGCCCACGCGCACGAAACCGTTGCGCTCCAGGACGCGCTGGGAGGCGATGTTGTCGGAGACCGTCCTGCCGAACAGGGGCCGGGTGGTGACCTCCCGCAGCAGCGCGGCGAGGGCCTGGCCCGCGATGCCGCGGCCCCAGTGCTCCTTGCCGATCCAGTAGGTGACCTCCAGGTCACCCTCCTGCTCGTAGGTCACGACATGACCTGCGATCTCGCCGTCGACGAGGATGGTCTTCTTCGTCCAGTCGTCCTTGCCGAGGATCTTCTTCCACTTCTTCTCGAACGCCTCGCGGTCCGCCGGGTCCTTGGCGGTGAAGGCGGCCATGTGGCGTGCGTCCGCATCGGACTGATGCTGGAAGAACAGCGGAACATCGCTCTCCTCCGCGTCACGCAGAACGACTACGGAAGCCACGCGATCACCCTCCACCACTTCACCACTTGACCACTTCGACGCGGTCCGGTCCGGTCAGAAATAGGACTCCAGCGTGCCACGACGACGGACATCGAGAGTGGCGCAGTGGAAAGAGCCGCCGAAGCTGTTGAAGTTCCGGAAGTCACAAGGGACCGGTGTCATGCCCCAGTCCTTCATGGCCTTGATCATCGGCTCGTCCTGACGCTCGACGACCACGCGTTCCTCGTCGAGCATGAGGACGTTCATGTTAATCCACTTGCTCGTCATGTATAGGGGATGTCCATCGGGAATGACCGGTTTCGGCGCCACCAGGACGTCCCAGCCCTTGAACATCTTCGGCACCTCCGGCACCCGGTCCGGATGGATCAGGAGCTTGCCCGGGGCCAGCGGCATCAGGCTCGCGTCGATGTGCATCGGGTGGTCGTCGGCGAGGTCGAGAGTGTGCACCCGGTACCCGTCGCCCAGGTGGCGCTGCACCCACTCGATGCCGATGGTGTTGGTGACGTGGCTGCGCTGGGCGAAGATGTCGCGCCCGCAGCGGATGAAGTCGGCCGCGTCGAAGGTCGGCTCGAACTCGCCGATCACGGAGCGGAAGGGCTCACCGTCCGGCTGGTCGGTCCAGTCCGCCTCGTACAGCTCGTCGGGCAGTTCCGGCTTGGGTGCCGCGCTCCAGCGTGCTCCGGCCCGGAAATACTCCTTGAGCAGCGGCCGGAACGACGAGGTGGCGTAGTAGCGGGAGCGCCAGGCCATGGGGCACTCCAGGATCTGGTCGCCGAAGACCAGCAGCACGTCGCGCGGCATCGCGTCGTACAGCCCGGTGCTGGTCCAGCCAGGCGCGCCATAGGACTGCGCGTGGTCGCGCGGCTCGGGCCTGCGCACCCTGACACCCTCGGCCTCCAGCACGGCGGCCAGCGCGTCCAGTTCGGCGGCAGCGGCGGCGACCCGCTCGGGCGGGAAGGGCAGACCCGCGTTCGCGTGGAAGACGGTGCGCTGGTCCGGGGACAGGGGCGCGTCCTGGGCGATGTGCCGGGGCGGGAAGTAGGAGTGGTCGACAATGCCGACGATCACTTCCTCCAGCGGGTCCCACTCGTTGTGGGCGCTGACCGGGCAGTCGGGGGCACTCATCAGCTCGCTCAAGACGCGTTCCTTTGGTTGGTGTAGAGGGTTCCTTCGGACCAGACATACGGGGTGCGGCCCCATGCCATGGCCGACGCCACGCCGGAGAAGAGTCCGTGGCCCGAGAGGTTCGCGCTGGTGTTGCACAGCACGGGGATGCCGCTGAGCTTGGTGTATTCGTGCAGGATCGCCCCGGCCCTGGTGCCGCGCGCCGCTGGGTCGATCGTCTGGAGTCGCGCCGAGCCGTCCAGGTGGACGACGGCGGGGATCTTCTCCGCCCAGCCGGGGCGCAGCCGGTGGTCGAAGAGCATGTACGGGTCGGTGGTGCCCGGCTCGAACACCTCGGCGGCGTGGGACTCCAGGCACATGGGCGCGACGGGACGGTAGTCGGCGCGGCCCTTGATGTCGTTGAGCCGCTTCTTCATGGCGGGGGAGGTGGCCGCCGCCATGATGCTGCGGTTGCCCAGGGCGCGGGGCCCCAGTTCGGCGCGGCCCTCCAGGACGACGACGGGCTCGCCCTCGCGGTGCAGCAGTGCGGCCAGTTCCCGCTCGTCGCAGGGTGCGGCGCTCCAGCCGGGCAGCAGCCTCGGCGGGGCGAGCCGGGGGCCGCTGTAGACGTCCCACTCCAGGGCCGCGTTACCGGTCTCGGCCACCATCTCGCAGCAGGCGGTGCCGATGGCCGCGCCCGAGTCGTTGGGGAAGGGCGGCGCCCAGACGGCGGAGAAGAGGCCGCTGCTCCGCAGCGCGCTGTTCCACTTGATGTTCAGCGCGCAGCCGCCCGCGAGGCACAGCCCGACGGTGCCAGTGTCTCCGGTGCCCGTGTCTCCGGTGCCCGTGTCTCCGGTGCCCGCGCCAGCGGTGCCGGCTTCGCCGGTGCGGGCGAGCGCGGTGGTCAGGGAGTCGACCAGCATCCGGGCGACATACTCCTGGAAGGTCGCGATGCAGTCCGCGCTCGTCATCCCGGGGAACAGTTCCTCCCTGCGGGCCGCGACGGCCTGGCCGATCGTGGAGTCGACGGAGACGGTGTTCAGCTCGTCCAGCAGCCGCTCCAGCGCGGGGAACACATCGGTCCTTACGGTGCCCAGTGCGGCGTAGGCCATGGCCTTGCCCGGGACTTCCAGGTGGTGCTGGGTGAGCTGGTCAGGGGTCAGCTCGCTGATGTCGCGCCAGAACGGGTCGAAGCTCATGCAGAACTCGACGAACACGTCACCGACGAGCGGGAAGAGCGGGCCGAGGTAGGTGATGTCCCTCGGGTCCGCGCCCACGCGGTACAGGCGCGGCAGCATGCCGCCGTCCCAGGCCAGCACATAGGCGCCTTCGCCGCGTGCAGCGAAGGGGCTGGTGCAGTAGCTGGAGTAGACGTGGTGGGTGGCGTGCGCGTAGCTGGCGTAGCCGGAGTGCAGCACCGATCCCGCGGGCCCGGTGAAGTGTTCCCTGTGCAGGGGGCCGCCCGGGGCGCCGTCTCCGGTGTAGGAGGCGGCGGGAATCTTGACGGGGGTGCCGTGGTGCGCGGTGGCGATACGGGTGGAGGTGTCGCCGTCCACCGGGTACCAGCCGTCGACCACATAGCGGTCGATGCCGGCCGGGTCGATGCCCTCCGCGCGGAGGATCTCGTCGATGCGGTCCAGGTCGCCCAGGGCGCTGTAGCGCTTGCCGTCGGCGAGCTTCTCCGCCTCGATGCTGAAGACGAGGCGGTTGCCGTCGAGCACGGCGACCCCACCGTCGTGTGAAACCTTCACTCCGCAGATGAGCACTGTGTTTCCTTCGGTCGCGGTACGTCGGAGTACGTCGGGGGCACGCCGTGCGAGGGGCGGCGGCGGTGTGCTGTCACCAGAGGGGCGGCTCGGGCTGCGGCAGCAGCTCGACGACGGCCGCGCTCGCCGTGGCGCCGCCGTCCCCGGAGGCGAGCAGGCCGAGCCTGCCGCCGGTGGCGGCGAGCGCGCCGAGCATGGTCACCGTCGAGCGGAGCGCGGCGGCGTCCCCCAGGTGGCCGAGGGCGAGCGCGCCGCCGCGCGGGTTGAGCCGGTCCGAGTCGGCGGCGAACGCGCGCTGCCACAGGAGGGGGACGCAGGCGAAGGTCTCGTCGATCTCGTAGTGGTCGAGCCGGTGTGCGTCCAGTCGGTGTGCGTCGAGCTCAGGTGTGCCGGGGTGGTGTGCGTCGGGGCCGTGTGGGTCGGTGCTGCCGGTGCTCAGCACCTTGCGGGTGGCCTCGATGACGCCCGTGGCCGCGCACTCCGGGTCGCCCTCTGTGCGGGCCAGCGCGGTGAAGCGGGCGCGGGGGCGCAGGCCAAGGCGCAGTGCGTGGCTCTCGGTCGTGAGGGCCATGGCCGCCGCGCCCCGTGCCCGGTGGGCGCTGTGGTCGGTACGCGGGCCGGGGTGGCCGCCGCCCGTGCCCAGCAGGCCGTCGGCGTCGGCGCCCGCAAGTTCGTCGGCGTCCAGGACCGTCTCCGCGCGGGGCCCTGGCGCCGAGAGGGGGATGATCTCGGGCTTGAACTCTCCTTTCTCGTGCACCTCTTCGGCGCGGCGGCGGGAGCGGCGCACATACGCGTCGAGTTCCGCGCGCCGCAGCCCGCCGTGTGCCGCCGTCGCCGCGGCCCTGCGCACCGCGGCGGGCGGCAGCGCTGCGGAGGGCGCGTCCACGGCGGCGACGACCAGCAGGTCGTGCGCGCCCGAGGCCACGGCCTCGACGGCGTCGTGCATCAGCGACTGGCCCCCGGCTCTCGGCTGCCCGAGGGTGGCCCGGCGCAGCGCGGTGGGCACGCCCCGCCCCGCGGTGACGAGTCCGTCGACGGCGTCCGCTTCGAGCTTGGCCCTGGCGAGGAGTTCGCCGAGTGTCTGGTCCAGGAGGTGGTGCGCGGTGAGCGCGCGGGGTGAGCCGTATCGCGCCGTTGGAGTGCGTACGGCTTCGACGATGACGACACGGTCCACTGGGCTGTCCCCCTCTTGCTCGGCCTACGGATGAACTGGCGTACTGATACGCCCTGCTGACGGCGCGTCAGTCGACGTCGAACACGCGCTGTACTTTCGCGGTCCCCGAGACCTGGACACGGTCCTCGGTGACCTTCACGAACAGCCGTCCGCCCCGCGCGGAGAGCTGGCTCGTCGACATCTCGTCCTTGTGCAGTTCGGCCTGCCAGTACGGGCCGAGCTTGCAGTGCGCCGAGACGCACACCTGGTCCTCGTCGACGCCGAGGGCGGGGAAGAACGTCCTGGACACGAAGTCGGTCCCGGGCTCGTCGCCGCGCGCGGTCACGATGTGGCCGCGGCAGTCGATCTGGGCGAGCCGTGCGAAGTCGGGCTCCAGGAGGGCCACGGCCTCCTGGGACTTGACCTCGATGAGGACGTCGTCGCTGGCGCGGGTGCACCGGACGATGCCGGTGCCCAGCGCGTCTTCAAGACCGGGCGGCGCGGGCCAGTCGGCCACCTCCACGCGGGGCAGGTCGATGGCCATGCGGCCGTGTTCCCTGCGGGTGTAGAGGGGGCCATCGCCCGTGTGGAAGGTGGTCCACTCGCCGTCCCGTATCCGGGACTCCTCGTGCAGTTGCCAGGCGGTGGCGATGGTGGCGTGCCCGCACACGTTCAGTTCCTTGCGCGGGGTGAACCACCGGATGCGGAACTCCCCGCCGTCCAGCGGGATCACGAACGCCGTGGTGGGCAGGGCGAGCCGCGCTGCGATGTCCTGCATGTGCGCGGTGGCGGGGAACCCGTCCGGTACCTGGATGACACCGGCCGGGTTGCCCTGGTACCGCTCGTCGGAGAACGCGTCAACCTGCCATACGCGCATGCGCGGGCACCTCGCTCAGCGTCGTGAACATGCGGTCGACGGCCCGTGCCATGCCCCACACCTCGGTGTACTCGGGACCGTAGTCACCGCTGTCGATGTCGCCCTGGCGGGCGTAGGCGGCGACCATCCAGTCCGGGGTGGTGGGGTAGCGGTGGTGGAAGTCGTGGTTGGGCAGATCCCCGACGATCACCGTCAGCCTGCACGGCAGGTGGTAGAAGAGCGTGACCGCCACCCACCGCGGCCAGGCCACCAGCTTGGTGTGCCACGGCAGCGACTTCGCCGGTACCCGGCTGCCGCAGAAGCGGGCCGACGTCGCCGACACCGTGTAGAACTTGTTGCCGTGCTTCGGGTCCGGCGGGGTCAGCCAGGCGTGCTCGCCCAGCTTGTCCAGCAGGGCGCTGAGCTGCGACAGGATGATGACCGGCAGGACGAAGCCGAGGAGCAGCACCAGATACCCGTTGGGCACCCAGAACGGCACCGACAGCCACAGCGCCGCCCAGGCGTAGAAGCCGGCGCGCCGCCACTTCCCCTTGAGCAGGTTGCACTTGACGCGTCCGACGAAGCTCGTCCAGTAGAAGGCGGGCGAGAGGAAGACCACGAAGGCCCGCCGCCACAACTGCGCCCGTGTCATGCCGGGACGGAAGCCGAGGTTGAGCAGCACCTGTACGGGTGGGTCCTGCACCGAGGCGAAGATCGCCCTCCTGTGGTGGGCGTAGAAGTGCTCGTCCTTGAACTCCTGGAAGTCCTGGTAGACGTTGAGCACGGTGACCAGCTCGCCGAAGAACCAGTCGGCCTTCTCGTGCCCCGAGAACTTGCGGTGCAGTGCCTGGTGGGCGATCACGAGGATCATGGTCCGGGCGCCCTGCAAGGTCAGGATCCACCCGGCCACCATGGCCAGGTACCACAGGTGGAACTGGAGGGCGATCGCCGCCGAGGACAGCGCGAGCCCGCTGAAGAACCAGAGCAGGGTCACCGTCACATAGGAGGCCCAGGTGTGCCTGATCAGCGGCTTTTGGTGCGGCAGTGCCTTCCCCGTCATCCACGTCCAAAAGTGCTGGCTCCAGCCGGGAAACCGGAGATAGCTCTCGCGCAGTCCGGCGTCGGTCATGTCAGCGCACCACGCTCACGGCGTCCGGGTACGGGGTGCCGACGCCGGTCTCCTGGGAGAGGCGGTCGAAGAAGCGCGTCCACAGCGTCCACATCTCCTCGGCGCTGGCGAGCACGGCCTCCTGCTCCTCCGGGCCGAAGCCCTCCAGCATCGCGTGGTTGGCCTCCTCGACGTGGTCGGGCTCCTGCTCGACGTGGATGCTGACCCACTCGTTGTCGTCGCGCCCGGTGACCCGCTTCACGGAGGAGCCGATGCTGGAGACCATCAGCAGGTCGGTGACCTCGGTGGCGAAGATGAAGCCGAGCGCGGAGTAGCGCTCCTTGGCCGCCTTCTCGTATCCGGCGACCAGGGCCGCGGTCTCCTCGAAGGGCGCGGAGTTGGTGACCAGGTCGCGGTCGAAGCCCGCCTTCTCCATGCTGTCGGCGTAGATGACCTCGTGGGCCGCCTTGGGATCGCCGCCGCCGGCCTCCTGGTTGAGGATGCGGGTGATGGCGCTCTTGGACTCGATGTCCGGCAGCGAGGCGACGCACTGGGCCAGGAACGTCGGGAAGTAGTGGAGCGGGTACCACCACTGGCCGAGGAAGGTGCCGACCTGTTCCTTCGTCACGTCGTCCTTCGTGACCCGTGCGAAGAAGTCGTGGTCGGCGAACTTGCGGTGCACAGGGCTTTCGTTGAGACGGTCGACCAGGTTTGTCGCGAGTTCTTGCGTCATGGCGGAGTCCACTCCTCTAGGCAGAACGCTCCATCAGAAAGAAGCGATGCAGTTCCTGAATCTTCGCCCGGACGTTTTCGTCCTGGCTCCGGCGGCCCAGCTCATCCAGGGTGTCCCAGATGAAATTGTCTCCGCCGTCCTTGCGGTAGTGCTTCTTGATGACGATGCCGAACACGTCCCTGATGTTGTCGGCATCGATGACCGGGGCCAGCGCGAGGATTTCCTCGCGCTCCTTCCCGGTGAGGGGCGCCCGCTCGCGGATGCGCTCCCGGGGAATTCCCCCGGTCGGCCGGAAGTCGAAGCGGACAAGCTCCGACTCGTCCTCCACCCAGCAGAAGTCCAGGATGAGGTGGGTGCGCGGCTCCGGGGAGAGCGCCCCGGCGGAGTGCACCCGCGAGGCGTCAAAGAACCACACCTCGCCCACGTGCATCCGGTACACGTCGTTGGCCTGCGTGAAGAAGGCTTCCTCCGTGGTGACCAGCGGGACGTGCACGCGGTTGGTGTTGCGCACCTCCTCGGGGATGTCGCTCAGTTCGAGCAGGTCCCTGTGGGGCATCGTCACGCTGTCGGACATCACCGCGAGCCGAGCGAAGTTCAGGTGCTCGGTGTTGAAATTGCTCTCGATGAGATTACGCACATAGGGGAGCTGCTCGCCATACTTCGTGACCGACGAACGCTTTCCGTGCTCGTAGTTGGTGATGAGTCCGTCGCCGGAATTCCCGTCCGACGACCACACCATGAGGCTCTTCCACGGGCCGCCGCACAGATAGTCGCTGTACGCCTCCGAGAAAACGAGCTGGGATGCCGCCTCCAGGTCCGTGCGCACGGCGGACTCGTCGATTTCCACATGTCCCACACGCTGTGTCCGTGCCATTTACGCGCTCCTCGGCAGGGTGGTGAACGGTTCGCCCCAGGCGTTTTCCCTCTTGACGTTGTTGAAGCCGAACTCGTCCTCGCCCGCCACCTGGACCACCCCGTGCCGGGAGAGGTCGAAGTGGTGGCCGAACTCGTCGAAGGACTCCATCCCGCCGTAGACCCGCACATGGGTGGGCACCACGCGGATGGAGAAGCCCATGCGCTGCTTGCGGCTGGTGTTGGGGTTGGAGCCGTGGATGCAGCGGGCGGTGAAGATGATGAACTCGCCGGGCTTCATCTCGACGTGCCGGACATCCTCGTCGTCCGGGTCCCAGTCCTTGTCGAGCCGCAGTTCGCTGTAGTCGTAGCCGAAGAAGGTGTTGTCCTTCTTGGTGTTGTCCCAGCGGATCTTCGCGGTCTCGTCGTACCGCCACTGGCGGTGGCTGCCGGGGATGAGTTTCATGCAGCCGTTCTCCTTGGTGGCCTCCGTGAAGGCGACCCAGGCGGTCAGCTCCATGGGGGCGCCCTCGGAGCGCGCGGTGGGCTCCAGCATGCCCTCGGACGCCTCGCCGATGGCGTACGTCTCGACCTGGTGCCAGCCGGTGCCCGCGTCGCCCGGGCTCTTGGGGAAGAACTCGGTGCGCCAGCACTGGACGTCGTCGCCGATGAGGGCCTGCATGCGGCGGCCGATGGCCGGCTCGGTGATGATCTGGCTCAGCCCTGGCACGTCGAGGTGGCGGTCGTAGTTGACGGGGTTGTCGAACGCGGCGCGTTCCTTGTTGCGCGGGTCGAGGAGCGCGGCGCGCTGCTTCTTCCACCACGCGGTCATGACCTCGGGCTCCCAGAGCGTGAACGGCCCGATGAAACCCTGTTCCGCGAAGGTCTTCTTGTCCGTCTCAAGATCCATGTGTGGCTTCCTCCCTGCTGTGTTCGATGGCCTCGTCCATGGCCGCGGCGAGCCGGTCCACATCGGGGGCCGTGAGCATGCCGTTGTGGTCGCCGGGCACGGGCAGCACCCGGAGGATTCCGCCGATCAGCCCGCCGAGGTCGGCGGCGAGCCTGCGCCGCATGTCCGTGCCGGTGGCCTCGGCCTGGAACAGCACGGCGTCCCCCGCGTAAGACTCGGGCGCGTAGGCGATGGCGGCGCGCATGCTGTCGCTCGCGGTCTCCAGTTGGTGCTTGAGGTGGCGTGCCGACAGGCCGGTGGCCGCCGCCGAGGTGCCCATGAGGCTGGTCCACTCCTCCTCGGTGGCCAGGTGCTCGACGCCGAGGAGCCCGGCCCCGTTCCCGTTCCCGCCCCCCTCTCCGCCCGCAGCACCGTTCGCGCCCGCGCCCTCCTTCTCGATGCCCTCCAGGACCCGGGTGAGCAGCGGCAGGTGAGGTGTCTCTGCTGGGGTGAGCCCGGTGATGGGGTCGCGCAGCGGGTTGGCGTCCACGAGCCCGAGGAACTCGACGCGCTCGCCGGCGGCCGTCAACTGCCGCGCGGTCTCGAAGGCGAGCACACCTCCGTACGACCACCCCGCGAGCAGGTACGGGCCCTCCGGCTGCACGATCCGGATCTGCTCCATGTGCATGCGCGCCGTCTCCGGTACGGAGAGCGGTACGCGCTCGCCCGTCAGCCGTACGCCCAGTACCCGCAGTGGCGAGGTGAGGGCGCGGGCCAGCTCCCGGTAGGCGAAGAGTTCGCCGCCCAGGGCGTGGAAGAGGAACAGCGCGCGCCCGGAGGGGCCCGGGCTCAGGGTGCGCACCTCGGAGCCGGTGCGCCGCACGCTCGGGGCGCCCTCGCCCTTGGAGCGTGCGAGGGCCTGGGCCAGCCCCGCGACGGTGCTCTCCTCCAGCAGCAGGGCCAGCTCGACCTCGCGGCCGAGGGTGTGGCCGAGTTCGGCGACGACCCAGGTCGCGAGGAGCGAGTCGCCTCCGACGTCGAAGAAGTCGTCGTCCTCGTCGAACTCGTCGTGGCCGAGCACGCGCCGCCACAGCCGCAGCACGGTGGCCGTCAGCGACTCCTCGCCGCCCTCACCGCCCTCGCCGCCCTCCGCGTCCCCGTCCGCCGCTTCCGCCGTGTGCTGGCCGGGTCCGGCGGGCAGTGCGGTGTCCAGCAGGGCACGCTGGTCGACCTTGCCCGTCGCGGTGAGCGGCAGGGCGGGGAGGAAGACGAAGCGGGAGGGCACCATGTAGTCGGGGAGGGTGCCGCGGGCGTGGTCGAGCAGGTCGCCCACCGAGGGCGCCCCGGATGCCTCGGACGTCTCGGGCACGACGTAGGCGACCAGTCCCGCGACGTCGTCCACGAGGGTGCGCAGTCCGACGACGGCTTCGCGGACACCGGGGTGCTTGGCGAGCACCGTCTCGACCTCGGCGGGTTCGACGCGGTAGCCGCGCACCTTGATCTGGGTGTCGGTGCGGCCCACGAAGTGGACGGTGCCGTCGGCGTCGCGTCGCACGAGGTCCCCGGTGCGGTACATGCGGGCGCCGGGGTGTGCGGCGAAGGGGTCGGGCAGAAAGCGCTCGGCGGTCAGCGCGGGCTGCCGCAGATAGCCGCGCGCCACGGCGGGGCCGCCCACGAACAGCTCCCCCTCCTCGCCCGGGGGCACCGGGGTCAGGGACGCGTCGAGGACGTGTGCGGTGGCGCCTGTGACGGCGGTGCCGATGGGGGGCAGCTCCGGCCACGGTGTGTCCTCGGCGCGCAGGGTGTGACTGGTGACGAGGTGTGCCTCGGTGGGCCCGTAGTGGTTGTCCAGGCGGCAGCCGGGCAGCCGCACGAAGAGACCGGCGATGGCCTCGGTGACCACGAGGCGCTCGCCCGCGGTGACGACGTGACGCAGGGAGCGGGGCACACGCCCTGTGCGCTCGGCCGCCTTGGCGAGCTGTTGCAGCGCCACGTAGGGCAGGAAGATCCGCTCGATCGACTGCGCGTCGAGGGTGGCGAGCAGCCGCTCCGGGTCGCGCCGCACCTCCTCGGCCACCAGGCAGAGCCTGCCGCCCGTCGCGAGTGTGGACAGGACCTCCTGGAAGGTCACGTCGAAGCCCATGGCGGTGAAGTTGAGTGTGGTCAGCCCGGTGGGGCCGCTCGCGGTCTGCCAGCCGATCAGCCGGGAGAGGCCGCGGTGCGTCATGGCCACGCTCTTGGGGGTGCCGGTGCTGCCGGAGGTGTGCAGTACGTAGGCGAGGTGGTCGGGGTGGAGCGCGGACGGCGCCGGTGCCTCGGGCGCCGCCTCGTCGGTTTCCGGCGCTGCCGGGTGGCCGCCGGGCGGCACGGCCAGGACTCCGTCGACGCCGTACTCCCGCGCGGGTTCCCCGTCGGTGACACACACGGTGGCGCCGAGCTTCTCCAGGACGAGGGCCGTGCGGGCCGTGGGCCAGGCCGGGTCCAGGGGTGCGTAGGCGCCACCGGCCTCGAAGGCGGCGAGCATGGCCACGACCACGTCGGCCGAGCGGGTGAGCCGGACGGGTACGGGGACGTCGGGGCCGACGCCGTGGCCGCGCAGCACGTGCGCGAGGCGCCGGGTGCGCTCGGCCAGCTCGCCGTAGCTGAGGGCCGAGCCGTCGGTGTCGGTGACCGCCGTGCGGTCGGGGTGGGTCAGCGCGGTCCGCCGTACGAGGTCGTGCACGAAGGGTGCCGCCGCGCCGCCCGCGCTCGCGGTGGCGGTGCCGGTCTGTGTGTGAGCCATGTCGATCCGCTGTCACCAATCGTCAAGTGAAGGGTCAGTGGCCTTGCTGGGGGTGGTGGCGCTCAGCGTGGTCGCTGTCGCTCGGCGTGGTGGCTCAGCGGGTGTCCGCCGCGGCGCCCTCCATGGCGCGGCGCAGGCTGGCGGGCCGCATGTCGGTCCACAGCTCGCCGATCCGCTCCAGGCACGCGTCCTTGGCCATCGGCTCGCCGACGGTCTCCCACCCGTCGGGCACGGGCTTGTCGGTGCGCCAGATCGAGAACTGCTCCTCGTGGTTGCGTACGACGTGGAACAGCTCGTCGGCCGCCTGTGCCGTGCCCGCTGCTGTGGTGGTGTCCTGCGCCGTGGTGTCGCCGCTCATCAGGCCCTCCAGGAGACGATGGGGTCGTGGTTGCCGTTGCGTTCGGCGTGTGTGCCGTTGTGCTCGGCGTGGTTGCCGTTGTGCTCGGCCGGTACGGGTGTCTTGGGGGACATGGCCAGTCCCACCACGTCCTCGATCAGCCGCTCCTCGCCTCGACGGCTGGTCGCGAGCAGGGTCTGCGCGGCCCGGCGGCGGTCCTCGTCGTCCATGTCCTGCGAGAGCTTGAAACGGCCGATGAGCTGCTCGATGTCGATCTCGAAGCCGACGATGTAGTCGATGAGCTTCCCGATCCGCTCGTCCCGCGGGTCCAGGCGGTACGCCTCGGCGCCCGGGTCGGCGTGCTCCGAGATGCCGCACAGCCCCTCGACCACGCGCGAGCCCTCGGTGAGGAGGCGGGCGTGGCCGCGGACGTGGACGGTCATGGAGTTCCAGGTGGGCAGCCGGTCGCTCTTGTAGACGTACGGGGAGATGTAGGAGTTGGGGCCGTGGAAGAGCACCATCACGTCGCGGTCGTCGAGCAGTGGGACGTGCGGGTTGGAGCGGTCCATGTGGCCGAACAGGACGCCCTTCCCGCCCCGTGTGCGGTCCAGGGTGAGCGGGATGTGGGAGACGATCGGGTCGTCGGGGCCGCGGGTGGAGATGACCGTGGCGAAGTGGAAGCGTGAGATGACCGAGTAGATCTTCTCGGTGTCCTCTTCGACGAACTGCTCCGGCGGGTAGGCGGGCAGGGTGACGGAGTCCGCCGCTGCGGTACGGGCCCGCTCGGTGCTTCCGACGAGCGGGGGTGTGCGCTTGCAGATGTCGGTGAAGATCTGCTTGGAGCGGAAGGGGAGGAGGGAGAGCAGGGTGTCACCGAGCCCGAAGGCGTACTCGCCGTATCCCTGCACGTAGAGCCCGCACTCCGCCTCCGGTTCCATGCGCACGCGGTAGTTGCGGGTCAGGGCGAGTTCGCCGCTGTCCTCGCGGCACAGGAGGGGCAGCACATCGCCGAAGATGCGCGGGTCCAGCTCGCGGTCGTAGCCGGTGGCCAGGACGATGCCGTCGCAGGGTATGCCGCCGCGCACGCCGCTGAAGCGGTCGCGGACGTCGGCGCGCAGCCGTCCGCCGTCCTCGTGCACACCTTCGAGGCGGGAGCAGGCGTGGACGGTCAGGCGTCGGCCGCCCTTGACCTCGTCCGCGTACACCTTGCGGTACAGGTCGTCGAGGAAACCCGCCTCGACCACGCCGTAGTTGGTGGGGCGCAACTCGGAGCGGAGCGCGGCGCGCTGCTCGTGGTCCATGTCGTAGAAGTCGTCGGCGTTCTTCTCGTGGAACAGCTCGTTGACGAAGGGGCTGTTGTCGGTGCCCTTGAGGGAGTAGCCGGAGACGGTGAGGTGGACGTGGGCGCGGGGGTAGTGCTCCAGCAGGTAGGCGACGATCTCACCGGCGCTCTGTCCGTCGCCGACGACGGCGAAGTCGTAGGCGCGGTCGTGGTCGGTGAACTGCGCGGGGAAGTGGGGCAGGAACCGGCTGGAGTGCACGGCCGTGGGCACGTCGGGCAGTTGCTCGGGCAGGCGGGGCCTGCCGCCCGCCGCGTGGACGACGTTGCGCGCGAAGACGGTCCGTGTGTCGCCGGTGGGCAGATCGCGGACGGTGACCTCGAAGAGCTGGAGGCCGTCGTCGGCGCTCCGCGGTACGAGGTGTACGGAGACGACCTCGGAGTCGTAGCGCACCTGGGTGGCGAATGCCTCGGCGACCCACTCCAGGTAGTCCTGGTACTCGATCCGGGTCACCCGTGATTCGCCGAGGTTGACGAACCGCTCCAGGCGCTCCTTGGCCTTGGTGTACTGGAGGAAGGTGTAGGGGCTGGCGGGGTTGCGCAGCAGCACCAGGTCCTTGAGGAAGGAGATCTGCATCCGGGCGCCGTCGATGAGCATGCCGGGGTGCCACTGGGTCTTGGCGTTGCGCTCGAAGAACACGCATTCGCGGGTCGCGTCGAGTTCTTCGGCGGCTATCGCGAGGGCCAGGTTGGAGGGCCCGAAGCCGACGCCGATGAAGTCGTAGGGGGCTGTCCGTGAGCCCGTCCGTGAGCCCGGCCCGGCTGATTCCCGGCTGTTTCCAGAAGCGGCATTTTTAGGCACACGAGCCCGATTCTCAGTTCCCAACTCAATCCCTCATCACGTCGAAGTGTCACTCTTCGCGCAGGCAGAATGCTGCCGCCGAGCTCGCTGGAGAATGAACCGCAGTGCCCACAGATGCTGTTCCGGGTGCGGCTTACAGAAAACCTACTGCCCTACTGTCCACAAACTCCGCGACTTCGGCAATGGTCGAGGATTGGAAGAACTTCTGCACGCGGACATCGACACCCAATTCTTTGCGGATGCGGGCGATGACTTGGGTGGCGAGGAGTGAGTGACCGCCCAGGGCGAAGAAGTTGTCGTGGACGCCGATGCCGTCCTGGTGCAGAACGTCCGCCCAGATGCCGGCCAGCGCCACCTCGGTGGGCGTGGACGGCGGGGTGTGCACCTCCGCGCGGTCCGCCTCGGGCGCGGGCAGCGCCTTGCGGTCCGTCTTCCCGTTCGGCGTCAGCGGCAGCTCCTCCAGCACCATGAGCCGCTGCGGGATCATGTAGCTGGGCAGCTTGTCCCGGAGGCGGCTGAGGACCGCTTCTCTGAGGGCTTCCGAATCGGGCGCTGGACCGGGGCTGCTGGTCCCGGTCTCGGGTACGACGTAGCCGACGAGCTGTGCGTCACCTGTCGCGCTCTCAGGGGCGGCAGCGGCGGCGCGGGCCACGCCGGGGGTCTCCAGCAGGACGCTCTCGATCTCGCCCAGCTCGACGCGGAACCCGCGCACCTTCACCTGCGCGTCCAGCCGCCCCAGATACTCCAGCCGGCCGTCCGCCAGATACCGGGCCAGGTCCCCCGTCCGGTACATCCGCTCCCCGGCCGCGCCGAACGGATCGGGCACGAACCGCTCCGCCGTCAGCCCAGGCCGCGCCCAATACCCCCGCGCCAGGCCCACACCCGACAGGAACACCTCACCGGCCACCCCCACCGGCACCGGCTCACCAAACGCGTCCAGCACATACACCCGCGTATTCGCCACCGGACGCCCCACCGTCACCCGCGACGCACCCGCCTCCACCTCACACCACGTCGCATACGTCGTGTACTCCGTCGGCCCGTACAGGTTGTTGACCGTCACTCCGGGCAGGGCGCGGTGCAGGCGGTCGGCGAGTTCGGCGGGGAGGGGTTCTCCGGCGAGATTGATGGTACGGACCGACGGGGGAATGCCACCGGATTCGAGGAGCGCGCGGGCCGCGGAGGGGACGGTGTTGACCAGTTCGGGGTCGCCGCTTTCGCCTTCCGTGAGGGCGAGGGCGTCTCGGGCGAGTACGACCGTGCCGCCCGTGCACAACGGCCCGAAAATCTCGAACACCGACAGATCGAAACACACCGACGTCCCCGCCAGAACCCGCGAAAGACC